>DATLXY010000348.1:0-2323 GCA_035575335.1 Nitrososphaera sp.
AGCACCATGACCACATACTCAAGATGTTTGGCAACTGGAAGAAGGGGACCTGGATGATGGAAGTATACATCCGTCTCAGCGAATCGGATCTTGAGGAGGCCGTTTTGAAGGAGCGTGGCCCGCTTTCAGAAGGAGGGAAAAGAAAGCACTGATCCTCAAACATGTCCAAGGTGCGGCGAACAGAATACAGGGGAAGAGGTGTACCAAGTGCGGCTACATAATTGGCGAGAATCTGAAAATCAAAATAGCCCAGAGGGGGTAGAACGCACTTGAAGGACTGACTAGAACGGTAAAGGAGAACAAACACGGGCTCTTAACTTAGGGTAATTCGTATAGCTAGGACTGTCCTAGCTTCTTTCATTGGGATATGAATAGAACCAGAACAGACCCAGCTGTAGTCACATATGCACTGTACTTGTATTTCAATTCTAGGAGTTTCAGGCTGGCAGCCAAATCCTTGGCACCGATTAAGAGAAGAGGAGCCACGTTGCAGTATGGAAATGGGTGCAGAAATACGCGAATTGTGCAGACCGGTATCGTACAGACAGGCGCCTTGTAAGTACAATATTTTCGTTGACGAGACCCTCTGCTTCAGATATATAGATAGATATACGGCCGCGACTACTGGTGTTGTGGATTGCATATGAACCACCTGCGCTAAACGCATGTCTGGCCATTCACCTGTTCCTTGAGAGAACCGTTTTCGTGTGCTATACTACCACTTCATCAAGCAGTTGTAGAAGAAGAAGAGGAGGAGTAGGTATGACAGAAAGCCAATATTCACACATATACATACGTACACACATACAGACGGTGCGAGGTGTTACAATGATGCTTGCAGCGGGTGGCTGCGCCTGCGCCGTTATGTATATGGTACAGAACTGATGAACAAGAAGAACCTGATGGAGCGGTTTATCCTGCAGGTAAAGGACAGGACAGAATGTTTCGACGACTATTTCCTGTGTAGAAAGAGGAATTGCAACAGGAAGCATGTGTGGAACTGTCAAATTGCTCTTGCTATATTTGGACATGGGGGCAGACAGGATGCGGTTCACATTATTTCTGGTCAGGGATGGAGGTTAAGTTAACAGAGCCCAAACACGAACAGAAAAAGATATTTCGGATGCTGGAAGAGCTGATGATGACCGCAACAATGACAAAGAAGGCGGTTAGTTCTCCTTCTGCCTGATCTTTATCTTCTCCCGGTCATTTCTCAGCCTCTAAAGAACCCTGTATTCGTTCATGGTTTACTTTGGCTCCAGAAGCTTGCTCTTTCTGACGGCGACATGCTCCTCCCACTACCTCTCATTCTTCGATGGCAAATATTGCATACGGCTAGAAAGCAGTAAAACAGGACTTGGCAAATCCACATCTGACTTTTTGGCAGGCCTCTATGTTTGTCTGATGGATCGTTACATTTGGCGGCTGATGATGCCTTACTACCTCTATGTCTCATTATTGTCCATTAGTCAACAGAGCTCTGCACCAAATAGAACTTCGTCGCTCTAATATTGATGGCATAGAGCACATACATAGATACACACACGCTGTTCAATTACAGGGCTTAAAAATGATGGCGACCGATATCAATTCATTCAGTGCAGTGCTAGCTGGGCTGATTCGAATTCTCTTTCATCTTTTCAGAACGCTAGGCAAGCTCGTGCTCATGCCTTTTAGAATTGTAGGACAGCATACAGTACCGACACTTCAGAAGGGGTTTACGCTTGTCTCTTTTGGCTCCTCGCCCGTTGGGTTTCTTGACTGCACAAACATCATCTCTATCGTGCAGATCAAATGCAACAGGGTGTAGTGGCCTCTTTCCACCACCACGGCCGTCGTCATCCATTAGCCTGACACTTCCATTTCCTACACCCATCCAGTGTTCCAGCAAAAAGTTCCAGTCATAATCCATGTCATTGAAATAATCTGCTTCCTCAACCAGCCTGGTATATTTTACAGAAGGGTTAGAGACTGCTCTGAAGTCTGGTTCATTTGAAATCCTGACAGCAAACTCTTTTCCCTGCATATCTGACCAGAACTGTATCTTGCGCATATCGGGGCAGGAGGAAAACACCTTCAGTTCGCACCTTCACAGTCTCCCATTTAGAGATTTTTTCTAGTACTTGCCACATCTGCTTTTGCATAAATCTGAAATAAGCAAACTATGTTCGAATACATGCATCAATAAGGCCATAATTCGTAAATTTCGCATTGTTCTTATTACCAAAAACATTTATAAACGACGATTTTTCTGAGTTGTGCAACAAAGCAGCCATATCTGCATCTTCATAACATAGCTGCATCCGGCATGATTATTACCTGG
>DATLXY010000349.1:0-3241 GCA_035575335.1 Nitrososphaera sp.
AATTTCAGGCAGGGGCAGTTTACCGTTACGAGACCGCGGACACAGTAAAAGTATGGAGTATAGGGACTGATATCTACAGTTTGTCCTATGATCCTGCACTTCTTAAATTCTCCCACCATGAACATCGTGAATATATGACGAGAACACCTAATCTTGCCGCAACTTCGCAATCGGAGTTCCGATTGCGCATATAAGAGGAAAAGAAAGATGCAGTCGGGCTAGTCCACTATTATGGTTCCGACCATGTTAGGGTGAATCGCACAGAAGTAGTTGAATTCGCCCTCATTCTCGAAAGTGAACGAGAACATGCTCTGCGGACCCATGTAGCCCGAATCGAACTCCTGACCCGCATCCTCGTTGTCAAAGCTACCGGCTGTCACCGTATGAGGATCAAAGTCCTTGTTGACCCATGTTACTGTCTCTCCGTTTTCAATTTCGATTGGGTTTGGAGAGTACGCTGTTTGGTTCAAGATGCGGAGCCTGAAACTATAGTTACTACGAAGGCCGATTCACTCATTAGTTCTTCGACTGCTGCGGTATCAACTACTGCGCTATCAACATTATTTACAGTGCCTGCGGTGTTTACGTTTGCGTATAGATTGTATGATATTATGAAGGGTTCTCCATCAAGTGTTCCCACAGAAAGGCCACTTGCAGTGAATGGAACGGTAGCAGAAAAAATGTCAGGCATGGGTAAATCCGAATTAATCTGTTCTTGGGTAGTATAGTTTGGCATGATTATGGCTGGAGCTATCATTGTGTCGTTTGTAATCCTCGGAAACACGAACAATTCTCCGAAATCTGGATTTATCGCCTTATCCGCGACCCCATAAGTGTTCAGAGGCGCCACGAACACAGGTTTCGAAGCCGTATAGGTGACCCAAGCAGTGTACATAGTACCGCTAAAGGCCGGTGGCAATATGTCGATCATCTTGAAAGGTCCAGCCTCTTGACCCGGAGAAGATAATGTTCCCTGCAAGACTATTGTATCGTCTCTTGCTCCTGGCGGTGGTGATTGACGTATTGACAGCTCTGTTGGCGCTGCCGGATCTTTTTCGTCGTTTGTTGTGTCATTGCCAATAATGGCGCGATTATCGCTGCTATTTGTTGTATCGGTTCCTTGGTCCCCTCCTGTTCTAACTGCTTCTTCTTCGAACGTTGTCAGCTCACTTTCATCGCCTGTAGTAATGCCGGATGAGTTTGTATCTTGGCTACTTGCCAATACTACAGATATTGATGGTTCTGAGAACACACCCACCACTGCAACGATCACTGCAGCTATGCCTGCCAGAAGAGCTCCTCTTGTTTGGCTGTGATCCATTGAAAGACGCAAACATCTTGCATATATATGAAGTAGGGAAGAAGCGTCACCAAAGTCTTTTGTTAACCTGTACTGAAACTCTTCTAAGTTAGTGGACTCTACACACAATCATCAGTTGACAATGATTGTTCCCTTCATGCCCTCCTCTATGTGAATGGTGCAGACATATTCAAAAACACCACTTTCGTTAAACGTGTAGTCCCAAGATCTGCCACGTTCTATAAAGTCGCTATCGATAATGGTTGTTAAGTCTGACTCCTTTCTGTAGGGCCCTACAACATTATGCGGTACGTTTGAATCATTGAACCACCGGATTGTGGTTCCTGTTTCTACGGTTACTGCGTAGGGCATGAACATGTTCATTCCCGCATATACTACGTTAGGTCGAAATGTTTCTTCCATAACCCGCCTTGATTCCGATATGCTTGTAACCTGTTTCCTATCCATGTTTATGAGGACATTCCAGATCTGCTGGTGGGACTCGCCTTTCTTTCCCGCGAGGCTGTCGAAATCTGCGGAATCCGAGTAAGTCTTGCCATCAATAACTTGCCAGTTGACTGTGATAAGTACCTGTCCTCCTGAACTGTAGATAGATTCGCCACTCCCAGTCCTAAGCAGAGTAGGCTGGACTGCTGCTACAGTCGTCCCCTTCCCTCGTGCTTCTTCAAGGATCTGGTGGACGCGAGTGTCGTTCATGGCGATATAGAGTGCTTCTCTTGCCGCCTCATTTATGGCATAGATGTATGTGTTGTCATCAGGAGTAGGTTCTCTTATTACAATTATTTCTGAGTCAAGGGTCAAGTTTCCTGCTGATAACGAACGGAAGTCTCTGGCATGCTCCTCAGGGAGTGAGTGAGTTACTATAAGCACTCCACCGATTGCAAGAAATACCGATATTATGCCGACAAGCAAAAGCAGGTCTCTATTCACACTGATCAAAATGACAGGCGGCTATATCTGCCAATCTAACTGCTAGCGGGCTGCGGCTCTACACAGGTTCTTTTCCTTGTGGTCATGAAAATGGATGTGGCAAAAATCGTTGTTGCAATCATAACAATGCCAGCCAGAAAGAGTATAGCAGATCATGCATTTTCCTACTGGTTTGTTGTAATCATAATCTTTACGCGGTTTTGCAGAAAATGGTTTTTGCTGCCTTGTCTGTGCCTTCATTTATAATGCCTCAGGATGATGTAGAAAGACGAGTCAACTAGGGTACCTCAAAAAATACAACCGACGTTGTTGTTGAAACCGTAACGTCCAACAACCTCAATTCACGAGCCTATTATTTAAGCCTTAACTTTTGCTTGCGCTGTTGCACAACTGACTAACCCCTACATGTCTAGTCGACTTCTGACTACAACTTGATCCCGACAAACATGTTGTACAGCGACGCTTTCAGGAACATCTTTACCATGTTCCTCCGGTAATTCCTTGCCATCACGCAGATATATTCACCAAACAACATCCTCTTTTTCTTCATGGTAGAAAAGAGAACACCGATTCTGCAATCCACCTCTGACCACAGATGTGCTAGCTTATCACCTGTCAAAATCAGATATAGCTGCTGATGATGATAATGATGTTGCAATACTACTTGGTCAAACCTCCTTGACAGAGGGTCAGTTGTGAAACAATGCAGGCTCTGTTAACTTAGTGTAACTCGTCAAGCTAGGACTGTCCTAGCTCTTCATCGCAACATGAATAGAACCAGAACAGACCCAGCTGTAGTCACATATGCACTGTACTTGTATATTTCAATTCTAGGAGTTTCAGGCTGGCAGCCACAGATCCTTGGCATACATAGAAAAAAGAGGAGTCATGTTGCAGTATGGAAATTGGTACAGAAATACGTGGATTGTGCGGACCAGTTGTTTAGGACAGTCAGGCGTCTTGGGTAAGTACGATATCTTTGTTGACGAA
>DATLXY010000350.1:0-2340 GCA_035575335.1 Nitrososphaera sp.
CGTTCCTATAATTTTGATCCCATTCTTAGCCAATTTGGGAGTCAGGTTGTTAGCAGTCTGACCCCCCACACATGTCACGACGCCAGTAGGTTTCTCTACTTCGCAGATATCCAACACTCGCTCCAGCGTCAATTCATCGAAATATAGTCTATCGCAAATATCGTAGTCAGTAGACACTGTTTCAGGATTGCAGTTGATTACCGCAATCTCCTTCACGCCATTCTCCTTTAGCCCCCATACCATATTTACAGTTCCCCAATCGAACTCGACGCTGCTTCCTATCCTGTAGGGCCCGGCTCCAAGCACGATCATCCTGCTGTTCCCATTTTCTTCCACCTTGATATCGTCTTCATCTCCGCCATAAGTCATGTAAAGGTAGTTGGTTTTAGCGGGCCATTCCGCTGCAAGTGTGTCTATCTGTTTGACTGCAGGCCGGATCCCAAACTTTTTCCTCAGCGCTCTGACCTGCATCTCATCGAGGTTTTGGCAACGAGCGATCTGTACATCAGAGAATCCTAATTTCTTCGCGCGTCGAATGATGTCTTCATCGAACGCTGTTGCCTTGCGCAGCTGCTCCTCCATATCCACGATATTCTTTATCTTTGTAAGGAACCACGGGTCAATGAAAGAAAGCTGATGTATCCTTTCGATTGACATGCCTGCCTTTATCGCCTCAACAACGTAGAATATTATCTCGTCATTTGGATGGATCAGAGCTTGCTCTATTCTCTCCATGTCCTCGTGTGTGAGCGCAGGTTGGGAGCTCACATTTGCCACAAGACCATCCCTGCCTATATCAGACATTCTTATCGCCTTCTGCAGGACCTCCTCAAACGTCCTGCCGACCGCCATCACTTCTCCTACAGACTTCATGGCAGTCCCTAGCTTGCGCTTCACAAGCTCGAACTTGGAGAAGTCCCATCTGGGCATTTTGAGCACTACGTAGTCAAGCGATGGTTCGAAACACGCAGTGGTAGCTTTTGTGATCCTGTTTATCAGCTCTGGCAGCGTGTAGCCCAACCCTATCTTCGCAGCCATGTATGCGAGAGGATATCCAGTCGCTTTGCTCGCAAGTGCAGATGATCGTGACATCCTCGCGTTTATCTCGATAGCAGTATATTCTTCTGACTGAGGATCGAGTCCGAACTGGATATTGCATTCACCCACAATTCCACAATAGCTTGTAGCTCTTATTGCCGCGGAGCGCAGCATGTGATATTCATAGTTATTAAGTGTCTGTGACGGCGCAATGACAATGTTATCGCCGGTGTGTACGCGCATCGCAAGGATATTTTCCATATTGCAGATGATGACGCTGTTGCCCTTGTAATCGCGCATCACCTCGTACTCTATCTGCTTCCAGTGACCGACGTAACGCTCGATTAGGATCTGGTGCACCATGCTGAGGTTTAGACCCCTTAGCGCTATTTCTTGCAGCTCGTATTCGTTGTATGCCACTCCTCCACCTCTACCTCCGAGCGTGTATGCAACCCTGATTATAACAGGATAGCCGATGTCTTTTGCAGCCCTAAGCGCTTCATTCAGCGAGTTTACCGCAAAACTGCGGAGCACTGGCACATCACACTTCATCATTGCTTCCTTGAACAGCTGTCGGTCTTCTGTTATTTCGATCCCACTGATGGGCGTTCCCAGTACCCTTATGCCATATTTTTCCAAAATACCCTGTTCGTGCAGTGCAACACCGCAGTTGAGCGCTGTTTGCCCGCCGAACCCAAGCATGATCGAGTCCGGCCTCTCCATCTCGATTATTTTTTCAACGTTGGCCGTATTGATCGGCACAGAGTACACTTTATCGGCAAAGCGAGTATCGGTCTGAATAGTAGCAATGTTCGGGTTTAGAAGGACACTCTTTACTCCTTCCTCGGCTAGAGCCTTGAGGCATTGTGAACCGGAGTAGTCGAACTTGCGGCCAGTTTACTGGCTCTCGCCTGCTTCTCCGATTTTTATTGCACCGCTGCCCAGCACGAGTACTTTCTTTATCGATTCATCCCTTGGCGCCTTTCATCACCCCTTTCTTTTCTGCGGATTTTTTCAATCGCTTATTTGTTTTTTTCTTCGCCGATGATCGCGTCGATTTCTCCCGCGCCTTCTGCGTCGTCGACAATGTCGGTTTCTCCTTTGTCCCGTTATCAATAAGCTCTTTGAAACGATCAAATACATACATACAATCGTATGGTCCTGGCGACGCTTCGGGGTGGAACTGCACTGCAATTATGGGTTTGCTCTTGTGCTCAATACCCTCCACTGTGTCGTCGTCAGCGTTTTCAAACCAGACATTGAAGCCTGATTTTTCTAGTGTCTTTGGGTCGACCCCATAAC
>DATLXY010000351.1:0-10270 GCA_035575335.1 Nitrososphaera sp.
ATACACATACATACCTGACCAGGGATTGGTTGCAAGAGTGCCACTAGTTGTTGACCATGTACGGGAGGCGATGACAAAAGAAGGCCAAGCTAAATGCAGCTTGCTTGGTCAAACCTCCTTGACAGAGGGTCAGTTGTGAAATGTAGACCTATTGCGTAATTATAGACAAAATGCACTTTCTCATGCCATCGGCACGACCCTGTTACGACGCCATCCCATTTGTCAGCATTATCCTGAAATTGTTGACCAGCCCTGAAACGATGCTCAAGCCTATCATAGCGCATTAGGTTGTTTCTGAACCGGATCCCTACTATGCCGTACCTCTTGATCCTTGCAATAGCGTGCGCACCTACGACCCTTTCGCGAGCCAGCTTCCGGTTGTGCCGCTTCTGCTCATTCTTCTCCTTCGTGGGTTTTTTCTTCTTCCGCTTCTTCTTGACGGGCAGCGTATACCTTACGGGGGGGGAAATCCTTGTCGGCACCCTTGTACCCCAGGTCAGCCACGTTCTGAACATGCGCGGCGTGGCAGGGCGTTTGTCATTACAGAGAGCATAGTCATGCTTCATGCTCCTGTTATGGCAGGTCGGGTGGAGTATCAACCCGAGCTTGTTCACCATGACCTGCTTGTTGACGGTGTGCGTGCTTCTTTTTCTTGCCTCAATAGTAGCTCTTCACTCTCTTCCTGTTCTTCTTTGGACGGCGTATCTCCTCTTCCATGCCGTCGATACACGGCTTAAAGCCGGGGAAAGGAAGATCAGGGGAAGCGACATAAGAGCATCGTTATTTTAGCGCAAAGCTCTTACCCGGCCTAAATGCAATGATCCTTGCCGATGACCTGTCGCGTGCTCCGCGCTTGTTTGCATCAGTGTTTTGGGATGTGCCATGCTCGTCCACAATCTCGACGCTGATTCCATCACGGAACTTCATCTTTAGTATTCTAGCGATCTGTCTAGCCATAGAGATGTTGCCATCGCCTATCTTGACTACCTTTTTGCGCGATTCAATGCCGCCAAGCATGGCCGCCACATGCTGTAATGCGTCCTCCGGCGAAGTCTCTACCGCACTTGCGATTTCGTGATGCAAATATATAGCAGATATCCCGATCCTGTTTCCCGGGTCTATGCCAATTGTTAGCTGGTCGTCCGCATGCTCGCCCATTATGCTCTTTAGAATTCTTGCTTTTGATATTGCCTGATATTTTTCAAGCTCGGTGTCAAGTATCACCACGCCCTTTTTGTTGACGATGCCGGCTTCAGCCCTAGTCGTAATGATGACCTTGGCATTTGACAGTGCAGCCTCTTCCGGCGACAGCGTATCAAATTGCACTTGCATCAACCGCAGCGCACTGGTGATATTGTAGTATGGCCGTCCGTGGACAGTTGCCACTGCCACCTTACGGTGTAAAAGCTCCTCGCTCAGGGGCGTTTCATCAGCGATAAAGCTTGGACAAAAATAGCTTTTAAAGCTTGTGGAATTATGGCTGGCTCTGTTAACTTAGCCTCCACCCCTGACCAGAAATGACGTGAACCTTCTCCTGTCTGTTTCCATATGTGACTATAGCAAGGAGAGCTTCAGCCAGTCCCACACGCGCCGCCTATCACAGTTCTTCTTTCTGCATGCAAAGTGGTCGTCGAAGCATTCTGTCCTTGACCTGTTGGATAAACCACTCCATCAGGTTCTTCTTCTTCTTTAGTTCAGTACCATATACATAATGGCGCAGGCGCAGCCACCCACTGCAAGCCTCGTTGTACCATCGAGTGCCGTCTGTGTGTATGTATATGTGTAAATATTGTGGCTTCCTTCCGTACCTTCTTGTCTACAACTGCTTGATGAAGTGGTAGCATAGTACACGAAAACTGTCCTCTCACGTGACAGGTGCATGGCCAGACATGCATCCATTGCAGGTTCATATGCAATCCACAGCAGCAGTAGTCAACGCCGTCTATCTGGAGCAAGGTCTCGTCGACAAATATCGTACTTACAAGGCGTCTGTCAGTACGATACCGGTCTACACAACCCTTGTATTTCTGGATCCATTTCCATACTGCAACGCGGCTCCTCTTCTCTCGATTGGTGCCAAGGATTTGGCTGCCAGCCTGAAACTCCTAGAATTGAAATACAAATACAGTGCATATGTGATTACAGCTGGGTCTGTCCTCATCTTTCTTTTCATGTTGCAATGAAGAGCTAGGACAGTCCTAGCTTTACGAATTACCCTAAGTTAACAGAGCCTTATGGCTGGGAGATTGAATCTACTTTATCGCCTTAGCCGGCTTGGCTGCAGAAGTAGTAGTCGCGGATACAGCAGCGTCGCCAAGCACCATTCTGACAATGCTGTCAACCGCCGCGTCAAACGAGGCATTGATGTTCTTTTTCAGCTTGGCGACATTAGCCCTTCCGGCCTCTCCGATTTTTTCAGATTCGGCCTCGGCTTCTGCTCGGGCGGCGTCGACTATTTTCTTGGCCTCCTCGTTGGCCATGGCTATTACCTGCTGCTTCAGTTTTTCTACTTCCTCGTTTGAGTGAGCCATAATGCGCTTCTTCATTTCCTCTGTCCGTTCATAAAGTCTGTCGATTTCGCTTTCAAGCTCTGACAGCGCCCCGACGATAGTTTCAACTACGGAATGCGAGGTTGGAGGAGAAACCTGCGCGTGTACAGTCTTTTCCTTTGCCAAACCAAATCAAATGAAAGTAGAGGGATATTAAAACTAAGTGCTACGTGGTCAGTGTCAGGATGGCTTGCGCGATGTCTCCCTTGCTCTCTGTAAGAGCTTGGACGGCCTTTTCTCTTGACACACTGGCTTGTTGCATTACCAGAATAATGTCTTCCTCCTTGAATGACGGGACTTCGCGCTGTTTTTCCTCGATGTCAGTCGCAACAATCTGAAAGATGGTGCTGTCCTTCCCCTTCATCTCAATGACCTGCGGCTTGACAAGATAGAGCTCCTTCTTGTCGGTCTTGATTATCACCTCTTCGACATTATTGATAGTATTCATGTCGAGGCCCATCTTGTCCAGCATGCGCCTCATTTCGCGGTTGCCGCCACGCATCATATTATGAAGCCAGTTACCCCGTTCTACCTTTTAATCCTTCGCGAATCTTGACTGCGACGCCCCTGTTATACTTCTTCATGAGCATAGAGGGAAGCATGGCCGTGCCTACTGCCACTATTGTTTTGCCGCCGTCAATAACTGCCACCTCAGAGCCTGTTTTTACATTGGAGCCGCACCAATCCACATGCCTACAGAAAAGCGAGCGGCCTTCAGCTACGAACGGTACTGCTTCTCGCACGGGCACAACGCAGTTCTCTCTGAACTGCTTGTTGCCGTTGTCAAGAAGGTATCGGGCACCGGCTATGGTAAGCGCGATCCCGCCATCGGTCCGGAAGGTTCCGGCAAGCCTGCCGTCTATGCTAAAGTTCTTTATGCGCCCCGTGCGCCTCGAATACTCGAACTGTACAGTATCTCCCGCAAAAAGGGCGTCTGAGACGCCAGCGCCAAACAGGGCGTCTAGATGGCGGCACACCTTTTCCCGGGCATCTATAGGAAGCGGTTTCAAGTAGGATTGTCCTCTCCCATATTCCACATAAATATAACGGCAGATGAGGGACACATCTATATAGTCGCGGCTATACATATATAGAATAATAATAGAGCTTGTGTCGAATGAAAGCCAATAATAGAAACGGCGACGACGGCGACGCAAAAGGCTTGTCGCATGGTGAAGAAACTAGAAAACTGCAGTACACAGGTGGTTCTTCTTATATCGTGTCTCTGCCAAAAAAGTGGATCCAGGATCTCGGTCTAAAGCAGGGAGATCGAGTTCTAATCCAGAGGCAGGGCAACTCCACCCTGCAGATATCACCGGCCTCAAAGAGGGTGGCAAAAGAGCAAAAAGAAGCCACTATTGAAGTTAGCAAGGACAACAATCCGTACTTTATTGCACGCAAGCTCATCGCATTGTATTTTCTAGGCTTCAACGTCATTAACATAGTCCCAAAGGAAGACAGGCTGCTGGGAGAGCAGAGGGAAGTCGTCAAGAGCATCGTGAAGCGTGTCCTCATGGGCACTGAAATAATCGCCGACTCTGCTACAGGTATCACCCTGCAGGTGTTGATAAACCTGCTCGACCTGTCTGTAGACGCGGCGTTCAAGCGGATGCTCCTGATCGCAAAGTCGATGTACAGGGACACACTCATTTCTCTCAAAGAAAATAATGTCGAGCTTGCAGAGGAAGTCGTCAAGTCAGACGACGAGGTCGACAGGTTTAGCTTTTACATTGTAAGGCAGCTCAAGATAGCGATCAATAACGAGCACTTGCTCAAGGAAATAGGGCTTGAAGGACCACGCAACTGCATAGGGTACAGGCTGATTGCAAAATCCGTGGAAAGGGTGGCGGACCACGCAGTAGTCATCGCCAAAGACATCAGAGACAACCCGCAGCCGCTCAACAAGGAGATCGTAGAGAAAATAGCGGATATGAGCTACTTTGCGCTCGAAGTGCTTGACGATGCTTGCCTGTCAATGTTCAAGCGTGACTATGAGGCGGCCGATAAGGCAATTGAAAAGGCTCGCAATATAGACGAGATGGAGAAGGCGATCCTGCGGATGGTATCAAAGCCCCGGGATATCAACGAGCTTTACAGAATCAAGATGATCACAGAGAACATCCGCAGGGTAGCAGAGTACGCAAGCGACATTGCAGAGATAGTTCTCAACATGACGGTACAGCAGACTCTCAGAAAGGGCTAAATCCGCCCTCGGATTCTTGAATCACAATGTCGTATTGCGAGCTTTGCGGCCGTCCTACAACTGAAAGAAAAATGATAGTAGTCGACGCCACGGTGTTCAATGTCTGTGTGTCTTGCTCAAAGCATGGCAAGCCTTACGTGCCGGCTAAGGCGGCCGATGTTAAGAAGAAGCTAGCCGAATCAGAGCAGCAGAAAAAGAAGATAGGATTTTCTGATGAAACGATCCTTGTACCACACTTTGCGAAGATGATAAGAGAAGCTCGCATGAAGATGGGTCTGACCCAAGAGCAACTTGCCATGAAGATGAACGAGAAAGTGCAGCCACTCAAGAAGATAGAGACCGGCGCGCTCAAGCCGGACGAGATCTTGGCGAAAAAACTGGAGCGTCACCTTAGAATCAAGCTTTATGTCAGCAGAAATAGCGGTGACGATGATAAAGATGATAACGATGATGAATAGATCATGATGGCAAACTATAGAAAGGCCATCCTCATAACGTATCCTTTTGAGCAGGCGATAAAAGAGGCTTCAGCTCTTGCGTACGCAGCAGGATATTCCATAGTAAAGATAGTGACCCAGCGTCAGATAACCAAGTCGAGGTTTGGAATCGGCCGGGGGAAAGCAGAAGAGGTGAGAGACATGGTGCGGGAGCTCAAGCCGGAAGTAATCATTTTTGACGAGGTGTTAAAGCCTACCCAACTTTACAATTTGGCAAGCCTATGCAAGGTAGAAATAATTGACAGAGAAAGGCTGATCTTGGAGATCTTTGAGCTAAGGGCAAGTACCACCGAATCTCAAATCCAGATCAAGCTGGCACAACTCCGATATGACATGACAAGAGCTCGGGAAAATGTCCGGCTCGCAAGGATGGGTGAGCAGCCCGGTTTCTATGGCCTTGGCAAGTATGAAGCTGATGTCTACCTGCTCGACATAAAAAAGAGGGCGGCAATGCTCAAGAAAAAGCTAGAGAAGGAGGAGACGAGGCGGCGGCTGCACAGGAACCAGCGAGTAAGGGCGGGCCTTCCAACTGTGTCACTTGCAGGGTACACTTCGGCCGGCAAGACAACGCTCTTCAATACACTAACGGGCGAGTACAAGGCAACTGACAAGAACGTCTTTACCACCCTGTCAACATTTACCCGCGCAATCAATCTCTCCGGCAACAAAGTATTGCTGAGTGACACTGTTGGATTCATCAGCAAGCTGCCGGCCTACATGATCGACGCGTTCAAATCTACGCTTGAAGAGCTTGCCTACGCTGATCTCGTGCTCCTAGTAATTGACATTAGCGAGCCGGCGAAAGACATTTCCCGCAAATACAAGAGCTCGCTTGAGGTGATAAATGAATTTGAGGTGCCGGAAACGAGAATAATTTATGTCCTCAACAAGGTAGACCTGACAACCTTAGAGGACTCGTTTGAAAAGGCAGGATATCTCGGCATACTTGGCACTAAGCGCGTAATTCCTGTGTCAGCCAAGACTGGCTATAACATCACGCAGCTAAAGGACCTGGTTGGATCTATGCTTTTTGAAACGGGTGAAGAAAAGACATGAACATCTCCGTCCTTAGGATCGGCCACAGGCTTGTTCGTGACGACAGAGTGACTACGCATGCAGCGCTCGTTTCTCGGGCGTTTGGCGCTGACAGGATATACATGACCGGCGTCGACGAATCGGTCAGCAAGACTTTGGCAAACGTCTGTGAAAGATGGGGTGGTGATTTCAAGGTGGAGATAATAGAGGACTGGAAGGCGCTTGCAAGGACGTGGAAGAAGGAAGGCGGAAAGGTGGTGCACCTGACGATGTATGGCATTAACATCGACGACGCTGTGGACAAGTTACGAAAGGAGAGCAGATTGCTGATCATTATTGGGGCGGAAAAAGTTCCAAGAGAGGCGTACGATATAGCAGACTACAACATAGCGATAGGCAACCAGCCCCACTCCGAGATCGCGGCTCTTGCAATTTTCCTTGACAGGATGTTCACCGGCAAACAACTGAAAAAAGAACATCCTGGCGGACGACTAAGAATAATCCCAGCTGAAAAAGGAAAAAACATCCAAGAGATCAAGTAAATCTTTTTAATTCCATGAGACCGCCTTGCAAGCAGTGATGACACTAACCTGCACCGATCGCCAATTCAGCGAGATGAGGAAATGCACCTCGACTGAGACACACAGCTTGCTGTAGCGTGTGTCTTTAGGTGCACATCACTTTCTTTCCCTTTTGCAATATTGCGCAGGCTTTCCAGTGAAATGAGAGCAGGAGTGCGTCGTCGGCAATGGCTTTCCATGGTGAACCCGTGGGCCATCGGCGATCTGATCATTGTTTGATCAACGCCGCTATTGCCTTTGCGGCGTCGGACGTGGCAAACAACAGTCTGACCTTGTCGTCCTTGTGCTTCTTACTAGGATTTATCTCCAAGATGCTCAGTTGGCCGTCTATGAGAAACTCTATCTGAAGGGATTTCCTTGCTACGCTCACATTCCGTATAGCGAATCTTTTGCCAGCAAGGCTGTCCTCACTTGAAGGATCGATTGACGTGAGCCTGACGACTGCGCTTACAAACAAGTCGAGCAGCTCAAACATCGGGTCAAGCTTGTCGTCATTTTCCCTTGACACACCCCACTTGACCTTAGTCTTCGTAGTAGAGGCGAGACTGTCAAACTTTTTTACGAAATCGCCAAAGACAGACTCCATAGTTACGTCGATGACATGATCCTTTGAACGGACAAACTGCGACATCACCTTTTGGTCGGTGAACTCCATTCCATGGTACTTGGCATAAAGCAGCGGCTGGCCGTACTTTACTACATAAGCTTCGCAGCCCTCTATCTGGGAGACGAGGTGCAGGAAGTAGTTGGCAGAGGCAGGGTTCTTGACAGCAGCATTCATTTTAGATATTATCATGAGCTTTAGAAGATCCCTGACAAAGTCATCGGCATAGCGCGGGTGCTCCTCAAAGTCGTACCGTACTTCCTCTAATACCAACCCAGTTTCGCTAATTAGAGAATGAGCATTTAATGATTTTTGATGTTCTCTCTTTTTTCTCTCCATCTCCGCGTTCGCTAAGGATTGAAGCTTGGTAGCAATTGCTACAAGTTTCTGATCATTGATATACATAGCCCTGAAAACAACGGGACTGTCAAGTTGTCAGTAATTCGCAGCGGAAGTTCGAACACCATCCCGACTGTAGCTGCTATTAAGGCTGTCGCAGGAAAGACAAAAATTACAGCACCAGCAAACACGTACTCCAAACCCACTATGCTGCTCTCCACCGTCGTGCTGCCAGTATATGGAATGCTGTGCTTTCCCAATAGCCTACCGGCTATTGGTGCAAAGCCATCGCCTAACGTAACGACCGCTAAGGTAGCATAGTTGAAGGGCACACGAAGCACCATAAGAGATACCAGGATTCCTGTGGCGAAATAAAGAGGGGCTTTGACAAAGGTACTTTTTCATTCTTACCGCCAGCGTCGCGCATTGTGATCCTAGTGACGACTGTCAACAAGGGAAATCTGCGCTCGCTAAGGCGCAAGTATTCAGAGATAGAATATGCCGCGGGCACGGCTAAGATCAACGCCGCTGCAAAATTGACTCCTGCTGCAATTGATCGGAAAGCGATGGAGAATCGAGATGTCTATCTGATTTCTGAAGAGCTCTTCTGATCAACAGTATATCTGATTTCTGCCCAAATATCTGTTTCCCTACTTTAGTCAGATGGTTTATTTAACCGGATGCAATATGAATCTCAGCCTGCTGTTAAGATATGGTTTTGCATCTGGCTATCTGCGAAGCTTGAACTCTCAATACCGCGGGTCAGTTGCAAATATTAAACGCCATGGAAAAAGCAGGTCTGTTGACCGAGAGGTTTGCATTCGTGCCGGGTAATAGCGGCCATCCAGGCGCAGATAACAGCAACATATCACGCTTTATGAAAAAGCATGACATTTCCAACTGGCGTGAGCTGGTGGAGAGAGCCAACAAAGACATTGGCTGGTACTGGGACGCGGTCAACAAAGATCTGGGCCTGGAATGGTTTCGGCAATACGACAGGGTTTTTGATTCTTCGGCTGGCATTCCTTGGACAAAGTGGTTTATCAATGGCAAGTGCAACATCATTGCAAATGCAATTGACAGACATGCGAAGAACCAGCCTGATAAGATAGCATATATTTTCGCAAACGAACACGGATCAATAAAGATCACTTATCGCGAGCTTGATGAGCATGTGAGCAGACTTGCAGGTGCGCTGGAGAAGGCAGGCATCAACAAGGGCGACACGGTCGCGATCTATTTACCAATGATCCCCGAGGCATTCTACGCGATATTTGCGTGCTCCAAGATCGGAGCAGTGCACACCACGGTATTTTCTGGCTTTTCTGCGCAGGCACTGCATGCGCGACTGGTCGACTCCAAGGCCAAGATGCTCATCACTACGGACATTGTGACGAGAAGGGGCAAAGAGATTAGCCTAGTGGATCAGTGGCAAAAGGCGCTGCAGGGAACAGAAGTGCAGCGTGTGGTGAACGTCCCCCGAGACTATGACGCTTTTGTCGAGGATGCGCCTAGGGCGGAAACCAGGCCAATGGATTCGGAGGATCCACTTTTCATACTATACACTTCAGGAACCACCGGCCAGCCGAAGGGCACCCTCCAGGTGCATGGCGGCTCTATGGTCGTCTCGGCACAGCAGACAGCCTACCTCATCGATATGAAGCCTGATGATGTGTTATTTTGGTATGCAGACATTGGTTGGATAACGGGCCAAGTGTGGGTGGTCTATGGTAGCCCCATCATTGGCGCAACTGCATTAGTATATGACGACACCTTGGACTATCCCACGCCAGATTCATGGTGCAAGCTCATCGAAGAGCACAGTGTTACAATCTTTGGAGCGGCACCTACTGCCATCAGGTCGTTTATGAAAAACAACATTCAGGCAGAAAAATACGATTTCTCATCTCTGAGGATCCTTGCCGCCACTGGCGAGCACATAAACGCAGAGGCATGGCAGTGGTATTTTGAAAATGTGGGCAAGAAGAGGTGTCCGGTGATAAATCTATCGGGTGGCACCGAGATTGGAGGGGCAATATTGAGCGCGCTGCCGGTCATGCCTCTGAAGCCCTGCACTGTAGGCTGCCAGATTCCAGGCTTTGATGCAGATATCTTTGACGATTCAGGGAGAAGTGTCAGTGAGGGATATCTTGTTATCAAGAAGCCGTGGCCTTCGATGACACGCGGGCTCTTGAACAACCCTGAAAAGTTCATCGATACCTACTGGTCAAAGTACAAGGACGTCTGGTATCACGGTGACATAGTAGTTGTCGATCCCGACGGGCTGTGGTACATGCGCGGCCGCGCAGATGACATGATAAAGGTGGCCGGGCACAGGATAGGCACCGCTGAACTCGAGGCTGCAGCCGTGTCGCATCCTGCCGTTGCAGAGGCGGTGGCGATAGGAAGGCCGGACGAGCTGAGGGGAGAGTCAATAGTCATCTGCATTGTGTTAAAAGACG
>DATLXY010000352.1:0-6116 GCA_035575335.1 Nitrososphaera sp.
TGGCTATTGGCAAGGAAGGTCAGAACGCGCGCCTGGCGGCCAAGCTCACCAGCTGGCGCATTGATATCAAGCCTGAATCGGCGGTTGGCCCCATACAGGCGATTCCTGCGCCTGAGCAGATGATAGCTGAGGAAGAGCAAGCAGCGCCGAAAAAGCGTGCGCCTAAAGCGGAAACACCCAGCGAGCCGGAAACCCTGGCCCCCTGGATGGAGGTTATCTCTGAGGAAGAAGCCGAAGGGGAGTCAGTGGCAGAAGTTGTACCAACAATCGAGGAACCTCCTGCAACTGAAGCGGCCTCGCAAGACTCCGGTATCCGTTTTGCCGAGGATATTTTTGGCCGGCAGCGAGAAGGGAAAAAGAAAGCCAAGAAGACTGAGAAAGAAAAGGAAGCTGTAGAAGTTGTCGGCAAAGTCAAGCGGGCCAAAAAGGTACGCCCGGTACTCGATGACGACGAGATTATAGACGAGGAGTTACCCTGAGTTAATGACTGTAGTGAGGACGCCGTTGCGTCCCAAACATACACCCATCCGCACCTGCATTAGCTGTCGTTCCACCAGTTCCAAGCGAGAGTTGGTACGGATAGTGCGTATGCCGAGCGGTGGCGTACAAATAGACCTTAGCGGGAAGGCTAACGGCAGGGGTGCCTATATTTGCAGGACGTCCTCGTGCTGGGATATCGCCCTCAAAAAGAACCGGCTGGAACAAGCACTGAGGACGAAGTTAACAACGGAAGATAGGCAAGCGCTGCTCGAGTTCAGTCTGACTCTCTTATCGGAGCAGGCAACATGACGAGCGAAAAAACAATGGCAGAAGTAGTAGAGATCCCCTCCACCCTTACGGTTCGTGAGTTGGCTGACCGGCTTCACGTTTCGCCCGTTGAGATCATCAAGGAGCTCATGAAGCGAGGAGTAATGGCCGCGATTAACCAGAGTATCGAATATGAAGTGGCCGCCTCAGTGGCAAACAGTCTCGGCTTCCAGACTCAGCAGAAGAGCGTGCCTGCCGCAGCTCTGGCGACCCAGGCTGCCGTAGTGGAAGAAGATCCTAGGCTACTCCAGTTACGTCCTCCGGTAGTGACGGTGATGGGTCATGTGGATCATGGCAAGACGAGTTTGCTGGATGCTGTCCGGGAAACCAATGTCACCCAGCAAGAGACTGGTGGAATTACTCAGCACATCGGTGCCTATCAAGTAGAAATCGATGGTCATAGGATTACTTTCATTGATACCCCCGGCCATGAGGCCTTCACAACCATGCGCGCTCGCGGGTCAAAAGTAACTGATATCGCTGTACTGGTAGTTGCCGCCGATGATGGAGTTATGCCCCAAACCATAGAAGCAATAGACCACGCCAAAGCAGCGGGAGTGCCGATTATTGTTGCTATTAATAAGATTGACCTGCCGGATGCCAATCCTGACCGCATCAAGCAACAGCTTACAGAGCATGGCCTTCTTATAGAAGAGTGGGGAGGAGACACCATCGCTGTTGAGGTCTCTGCCAAGACCAAGCAAGGACTAAAGGATTTGTTGGACAACATTCTAGTAGTGGCGGAGGTCTCAGAACTGAAGTCAAACCCTAACCGTTCAGCCGTGGGGACGGTTCTAGAAGCGGAAATGGATAGCTCTCGTGGTCCTATGGCTAGCGTTCTTATCCAAAATGGCACTCTTCATGTAGGTGATATCGTGGTGGCCGGAGAGACTTTTGGCAAAGTAAAAGCCATGTTCAATGAGTTAGGCCACCGAGTGAAAGAAGCGGGGCCATCCACTCCTGTTAAGGTTATGGGCCTAGACGCGGTGCCGAAAGCCGGCGATGTATTGAGGGCGGCTAAGGACGAGAAATCGGCCAGAGAGTTGACAGAGAGCAGTCAACAAGACAAAGTTGGGAAGCGTCTGGGCGGAGCCCTTAGCCTTGAGGCTATGTCGGGTGAAATAGCCGCCGGACGTACAAAAGACTTGAACATCATCATCAAAGCAGATGTCCAGGGTAGCATAGAAGCGATCAGGACAGCTCTTGAGCGTCTGAGCACAGATGAGATCCGGATCAATATCGTTCATGCTGGCACAGGCAACATATCAGAATCGGACATCATGCTGGCAATAGCGTCCAACAGCATAGCTATCGCTTTTCGGGTGAAGGTCGATCCAGTTGCCCGGCGGCAAGGCGAAGCGGACGGAGTGGATATTCGTCAGTACGAGATAATCTACGATCTTATTAACGACATTGAAAAAGCAGTTAAGGGCTTGCTGGAGCCCGTCATCATGGAGGTAGTGGAGGGACATGCCGAGGTAAGGGCAGTATTCCGTGTGAAGGGCGGACGCATAGCGGGTTGTATGGTAAAAGACGGCACTATTCGGCGCAACGCACCTGCACGCGTAATCAGAGCACAGGAGATCATCCACGCCTCACGGGTCAGCAGTTTGAAGCGTTTTCAGGAAGATGTAAGAGAGGTTCAAACGGGATACGAATGCGGAGTTGGCATAGAAGGCTTTGACCAGTTTCAGGAAGGCGATGTAATCGAAGCCTACACTAGCAGGCCAGCGCCCGGTTAGTCAGCCAATCAAGCTTACTCCCCAGATTTGCGATTAAGGAGGTGTGGGCCCATGAGCAGGCGCTTAGAACGCCTCAATATGCTGCTTCGTCAGCAATTGTCGGAACTGATTCGCCGCCGGATAAAGGACCCGCGCCTAGCAGAATTTGTGTCTTTGACGCGAGTTGATGTAGCACCCGATCTTGAAACTGCCCGCGTCTACGTCAGCATTATGGGGGCTTCTCAAGATAAAGTTTCCACGATGAAGGCTCTACAATCGGCCTCCGCCTACCTCCGCCATGAATTGACCGGCCGTCTCGTGATTAAGAGGGTACCCCACTTGCAGTTCATTCTGGATGAGAGCATAGAGGAAGGGGCTCATCTACTGGACCTGATTAATAGCGTGTCTTCCCGGGAACAAGAATAAAACAGTGCTTGCGGGTGTCTTAAACATTAATAAGCCCTTGGATTGGACATCGTTTAAGGTTGTCGACTTTGTGCGCAAGAAGTTGGGACTGCGCAAAGTAGGTCATGCAGGAACCTTGGACCCCTTAGCAACCGGGGTCCTTTTAGTCTTGCTGAACCGGGCGACACGGATCAGTGAGTATCTCATGGAGCTTTCTAAGACATATCGAGCGGAAATTCACTTTGGTATCGCTACCAGTACCTATGATGCTACAGGCGTTCCTACCTATTTCGGCGACAATCGCAGTTTGAATGAAGCAATTTTGAAAGCAATGCTAGAGGAGTTTACAGGGGAGATAGAGCAAGTGCCCCCGCTCTATAGCGCTGTCAAGGTTCGTGGGAAGGCTGCATATGAATTAGCCCGAAAAAACGAGCCATTTGAGCTTAAACCTCGGCGAGTCAAGATATCCCGCCTGGAACTGCTTGATTACACTGATCCGGTCGCCATTGTTGAGGTCGAATGCGGAAAGGGCACATACTTGCGTTCTCTTGCTCATGATCTCGGTCAGCGGCTGGGGTGTGGTGCACATCTACGAGCCTTGACAAGATTAAGAGTTGGCCAATTTACTATCGAAGAGTCAGAAACTGTTGATGATTTGGAGCTGCGGCTTGGTAATCTCAACAGCTTGCCTCTTCTCTCAATGAATGATGCGCTCTCTCATTTGCCTGCTGTAATTCTCAGTGACCTCGCCGCAAAAATTGTCTATCATGGTGGCTCGATAAAGGTTGATTCGTCGCATGTCAAAAATCTGGCTTCCAGACCCGAAGATGACACCCTCAGCCGCTTAATCGACGAAAAAGGCTGTTTGCTAGCCATTGGCCGCTTTAATGCTGTAATCGATGTCTGGAAGCCAGAAAAAGTACTGATTTAGATTTAAGTATTTTAAATTATTCGGCCAAAAATACAGTAGTGTGGCGTTTATTCTACTTGACATGTTCTGGAAAAACCGTATTCTAAGGCGAAAAGAAGTAAAAGGGGGTTTCAAATGCAGGCTTACTGCCTGAAGTGCCGCACCACTCGTGATATGAGAAATGTTCAGCAGGTCACGTTGAAAAATGGCCGACCTGCCACTCAGGGCAGTTGCCCTGTATGTGGAACGAAGATGTATCGAATAGGCAAGAGCAGTTAAGGCAACAAAGGATAATTAGAGAGAGGACCCAGCATGGGGTCCTCTCTCTAATTTAGGGATGGAAGTTGAGCGCTTGCTGGGTATCCCGCAAGCAGCTTACAATGCTAAACGAGCCACCTATTGAAGCAAGGCTAGGAGGAAAGAGCTTGGGCAAGATCAATGTTGCGATAGTTGGTGTCGGTAATTGCGCCTCATCTTTGGTGCAAGGCGTGCATTATTACCATCGCGCCAATGAGCGAGATTTTATACCGGGGTTGATGCACGTTAACTTGGGTGGCTATCACATTAGCGACATTAATTTTGTGGCTGCCTTTGACGTCGATAAAAACAAGGTGGGCAAAGATCTCTCTGAAGCCATTTTTGTGCCTCCCAATAACACTATTAAATTTGCTGATGTGCCTGAGCTTGGTGTAAAGGTTTCCCGGGGAATGACCCATGACGGCATAGGCAAGTATTTAGCAACAGTCATCAGCAAGGCGGAAGGACCTACCTCAGACATCGTCCGCATTCTCAAAGAAACTGAGACAGATGTTGTGATTAATTACCTGCCCGTGGGTAGTGAGGAAGCGACCAAGTGGTATGTGGAGCAGGTGCTCCAAGCAGGATGCGCATTGGTAAACTGCATACCTGTATTTATTGGCCGTGAATCCTACTGGCAACAGCGATTCAAAGAACGAGGCCTACCAGTAATTGGCGATGACATCAAGTCGCAAGTGGGGGCTACTATTTTACACAGAGTGCTGACCCGGCTCTTTATAGAGCGCGGGGTCCGGGTAGACCGAACTTATCAGCTGAATTTTGGCGGGAATACTGACTTCCTGAACATGCTCGAACGGGAAAGGCTGATATCGAAAAAGATATCGAAGACTTCTTCCGTGACATCCCAAATCGATTATCCAATCAGTGAAGGCAACGTACATATTGGCCCAAGTGACCATGTACCTTGGCTTCAGGACAGAAAGTGGTGCTATATCCGCCTTGAGGGAACGGGTTTTGGAGAGGTTCCCCTAAATGTAGAAGTGAAGCTAGAAGTATGGGATAGCCCAAACTCGGCCGGCGTAGTGATAGACGCTATTCGTTGCTGCAAGTTGGCCCTTGATAGAGGTATCTCAGGCACGCTTATCGGCCCCAGCGCCTACTTTATGAAATCTCCACCGAAGCAGTTCTCAGATGAAAAAGCTCATCAACTAACTGAAGAATTTATCGCTGGGACCAACGGCGCCGGACCAGAATAGGCTTACGCCTTCAGCTATGCCAAGAACATGGGAAAGTACATCTTGTTCAAAGTGGCGTTTTATACCCTGGGCCGGCTGCCTACACCCTTGCTATATCGCCTGATCGAACCGGTCACTGATCTAATCTATTTGCTTTCTCCTCGATTACGCAGCAATGTATCCCATAACATGCGTCAGGTCCTGGGATTAGAGGCTTCTCCAGCAAGGATACGAAAAGAATCGCGCAAGGTCTTTCTTAATGTAGCCAAGTATTATATCGACCTCATCCGCCTACCACGAACTGATTTGCAGGACTTTTTCCAATGTCGCTTGGAATACCATGGCTTTGAAGAAAATCTATTGCCTGCCCTGCGAAGCGGTCGCGGCGTCATCTTAGCCAGCACCCATTACGGCAACCCGGAACTAGCTATTCAGGCCTGTCTATGCAAGGGAATAAAGGTTTTTGCCCTAACCGAGCCTATTCAACCAGAACAGCTCGCCCGCATGCTGAACAGGCTGCGCTCTTTTCACGGTTTGGTTTTCGTCCCGGTAAGTGTTTCCAGCGTCAGGCAGGTAATGCGCCGCTTGAATTCTGGTGAGGTTGTCGCTTTGATGTGCGACCGCGATATTATGGGGCCGAAATCCCTGCTGCCTTTCATGGGCGCTGAGACCGACATGCCTACCGGTCCCATTGAGTTAGCCATGAGGACGAATTCCATAATGTTGCCGGTCTTTGCACGACGCAAGAATGGGGACAAGATGGAAGTTTTTCTAGAAGAA
>DATLXY010000353.1:0-3608 GCA_035575335.1 Nitrososphaera sp.
TGCCGAAATCTGCTTTTCTCTAAGCTTCTTCAGTGCGTTCCCAAGGGTGATCACAGCCTTGCCGCATGGGCGGGGGCTGTGAAAAACGTCTCCTGCAAGGATTACAAGCTTGACCCCTTCTCTTATTGAAACGTCTATGGCTTCATTGAATGTCTGGTATACATCCTCCTCCCTCTCCTCTAGACCAAACTGGGCGTAGCTGAGATGGAGATCAGAGAGATGCGAAATTAGCATTGTTATTGCGCACCATTAAGACAACAGAGCTAATCCTGTATATACCCTGATGGAATGTAGGAGTCGGAAGATTCTTTGACAACTTTTTTCATTGCAGCAAGGCGACTCCATTCTTCGACAGCCTTCTGATCTCCGCCTATCTTGCGCTCTTTGACCTCGTCTATCTTCACAAAAGTTGGCAGGTTTACCCACTGGCCTGCGAATATCGCTTCTCCAGGATTCAGCGACGTGAGCTGGTCTATCAGATCCTTGCTTAGAGCTTCGCTTGCGGCCGATACATGTGCTTGGTCATCCTGCTGGATCATGCGCATCACCGCGAGGGAGCCCATCTGACTCAGGATGTTGGCGTCTATTCCCCGGGGCCTCTGCGACACTATTATGAGCCCAAGGCCGAACTTCCTTCCTTCTCTTGCAACTTTGGCAGCGAAATATTTCGTGTCAGTGTCTTCGTCCCGCGGTATGAAGACATGCGCTTCCTCAATAACTACAAGTACAGGAGCTGGAAACCGCGGTGGCGACTTTGATGAGCCTTTCTTCTGTAGGGTCGCTCTCTTTCGGTCATCGAGTAGCTCTTCAAGGTAGAAGGACACTGCAATATTTGCCTGTCTTTCTGTCAATTCTACCAGGTTGATTACGTTTATCTTGCCGTTCTTGACCAGCGCTACCGGATCGGTCATTCCAGGGTCAAGAATATTATGAAATTTCCGCCTTGCGTCGTCTATCTTGTCAACAACCTTGGCCGCTGCCTCCCGGTAAGCTCTATCTGCCCCAACGGCTGCAGCAGAGTTCATGAGGGCTTCCCAAAAGTCATCGCCTTTGCGCTGCTTGACCTCTTCGGTGAATGCGACGCGCAAAACATGCATCTGGTTGGTGGCGTTTTCCTGAATTTCAATAACTTCTGCAAGCTTGTCAGCGGACAGTAGACGCGGGTTTATCCTTGCGTCCATCAGGTTGCTGTTGTTGCTTCCCATGTCAAGTGTTGAATAATCGTCATGGTAGTCAAATACGACCATCGTTCCATTTATCCTTGCGATCTCTTTTGCTAGGAGAGAAACCAAGTTGCTCTTGCCCATACCAGTCATTGCAAGCACTGCCAAATGCCTGGAGACTATCTTGTCAACGTTAACGCGTGCATCAACCTCTGTGTTTCGAAGAAGAGTGCCGATCCGTATCCATTCCTTGCCCTCTGGAGCAAAGATCGCGGTCAGGTCCTGAGCTGACGCTTCATAGACTTCGGTGCCCGGCTCCGGCGGCAATGCAGGAAGTATCGCCTTGCATTTTTTCAGTTCATTGAGGTATCCCAAGATGTGAACGTGGCCCTTGTAGCTCTTGTCCCGACCATTCACCGCTGCGACCTCCTTGCTCTCGTACGCCTCTTCGTAATTGCGAATGTTATTTCCAAGCGCATCACTGCTGATGGACGAGCTTTCCACTAGGCCAAGCACCTTGCCCCTGCCGTAATTTAGAATAACGTATTCCCCAATGCTCACAGGCCTTCTCGATTCAAACGTGACCTGGTCTGGCTTTGCAACCCCGATAACAATGCCCAGTTCTTGTTGTTGTTCCTTATTCATTCAGGGCATCCCGCGCTCCTTGTTCATTCTGTAAGCTGAATATGCTTGCAAGCCTGTCTATATCTTCATTGCTTATCTTGCAGGTATTATGTGCTAGCTTTAGGCAGTATGGATATCCAGAGACACTGTGATAGCGCAGTCTGTCCAGAATCCTTGAAACCTCTTGCCTGCCTACAGGACCGTAGATTTCTAGCCGGATCATCGGAGTGTGATCCCTCAGGCGGGCATACACTTCATATAGTTGCGCATGACGAAACTGCGTCTGCACAGGAAGGCTAAAGCCTGCACGTTGGCTGGCACGACCATAATAATAGATGTCGCCGGCCCTTGAACCCATGTTGCCGAACTGGAGACGGCTCTCCGAGCTCTTTGAAATAAAAATGCAGGTATTGCATTTATTGACCATGTCGACTGCCATTTCATGGGTTGACCTTAGCAATCTTGATACCAGAGAACCGTCTATGCAGACAATATCCACTTTGCCTTTGGTTTCTTTTGCCACAGATGCTTCCATTTGCATCGCTTTTGCTTCCAAAAAATCTGGCCTAGCAGAGCTTACAATATCGTGGTCCCATTCCGCAGATAAGATCTTGTTGGTACTTGTTACTGCAACCGCATCCACAACATATAGTTGCAGACCCTGCAAAGCCTTCTTGTTCCAACTACTGTCAATACCGGCTGATTCACACTTTTCCGGCGACGGTTCGTAGGGAACCCACCGAGACGATGCTTCTGATAATATCTTTTCAAAGTTTGAATCTCTTATTTTAGATATCTTGACATCCCGGTTCTTGAGGGCATCAAGGAAAACTTGGTTGAGCAAGCTGTTTTTCTGTATTGGAGTAACGTGAACTACTATCGGACTTGTACGATAGCCTCTTCCTGCTTCCTCGACCGCTGCTGCTGTCGTTGCTGTCGTTGTCGTGCGATCTCCACAGGCGTAACTTCCCGCAGTTCCTGCGGTAGGCATAGCAACATACGTCCACGTTGCTTAATAACAACTGCAGAGTTGTAGTCCCTGTCAATAACCAGGCCGCAGTTGGGACATACATATGTCCTTACTGCAAGTGACTTTGGAACCACCCCATGGCATTTCGAACATTCTATGCTGGTGTATACCGGACTTACTTCTATTACGAGTTTGGCGTTGTATCGTAGTAGCATCTCTCTGAACGTCCCCCATACACTGTCAAGTATTGCCCTGGCAAGTTTGCGTTTCCTGACCATGTTTGGTATGGCGAGCCTTTCCAGAAATATAAGGTCGTATCGCTTTGCATATTCGGTTGATACCTTGTGGAGAAAGCCGGTGCACCTGTTGTGTATCCTTTGATATAACCTTGCTCTCATGTGTTTTGCCTTCTTGTAGTTGTTACTGCCATACTGCCGTAGTCTTGCTAATCTCCTGTCGGCTCTTCTCGATCGTTTTAAGTTTTTTTTGAGGAATTGTGGATTTGGAACAGATTTACCATCAGAATCATATGCAAAGTTCTTAATTCCAACATCGCTGCCTACTACATTCTTTGATGTATGTATTCTTGTTGTGACTGGCTTTCTGACCTCTTCGCAAACAATGTTAGCAAACCATCTTCCTCTTCTTCCATCTGTTGTTTTCCTTGTTACTGATATCTGCTTGATGTTTAGCGGCTGCCTGTGCAACCTGATCTGCACATACCCTACTTTTGACAGCCAAAGTAGGTCTGTATTGCCGTGTCTTTCAATCTTGAATCCTGACTGATTATAAGTGAAGGTATTATTGTACTCTTCTCCATACCTGCATTTCAGTTTGCCAGTTTTTCTACC
>DATLXY010000354.1:0-9178 GCA_035575335.1 Nitrososphaera sp.
AATAGTGGCGCCGATGGCAAAGGAAAGACCAAGGATAGCGTATTTGGTGGCCCTTGGGATAATCGCCGGCGCGCCTGCTATCTTTGGAACGTGGATAGGGGGGTTTGTGGCTTCCCCGCTTGCGTCAATAGTGTTTCTTGCAGTAGGGGCCGGCGCTGTGTTTCAGGTAGTCGTAGTCATAATGAGGCTTCTTGGGAGAACCACCGGCGGCAAGTTCCTTGACGGGCCAATCGCGGGCGGCATTGCAGCCGGGATGTTGATAATGTATCTGACTACTCTTCTTATTTAAAAAATCAAAAATAATATACCACGGGGCTTGAATGCAAGACGATGAAGACGCTGAACATTGATGATCAAACATATCGCCGGCTGGTCAGCGTAATGAACGACATGATGCATTTAAAGAAGAGGAACCTCGACCACGATGATGTTATTAACGAGCTGATCGATGCTTACCAGGACAGCCTGAGGTTCAGCGGCGAAAACGCCGGGGGCTAACTTAAATTGCTGTTGCGCTCAATGGATGTTGCAGCCCACATGCGGCAGGTATTGGTTCTGTGTGCACTGGCCTTAGCTACCTTGGGATCCTTCCAATCTTTGCTTCTTGGTGTCTACGCTTTTGAGGGCCCACAGATCATTCTAAAATCCTCTTTCATAGATTCTGAGGGCAGGCAGAATGTTATCGGTACTGTAAGGAACTATGGTCAACTGCCTGTGCAGGTTATTGTCGGTGTGCAAGCAAGTAACGGCAAGACTTACGAGTCACCGACTTATGGTCGGGTGATCTGGCCACTTACTGATTCGCCGTTCAAGATTATACTTGATAAAGGAATAACAGCAGGCGAGCCTTTCTTAAGAGAAGTCAAAGAAGTTTATGATGTTCCAAATTATAACACTATGCTTGTGTTGAACTATAGCAGTATGGCAGTGGGTGAAGAAAGAGCATTTATGGGAACCATAAGTAACACGGGACCTTTTGAAGTATACAACGTAAGCGTTTTTGCTGGAATCCATAGCCCCGACCACAAATTCCAGCTTGATGCTGTCCGAAGCAACATCATCCCAGTCATCAGGCCTGGAGAAGAGGTAGAGTTTTCAGCCCTTCCGGATCCTACAATAAAATCAGACATGTTTTATTATAGCTGCGCCGGCTTGGACTATGACAACCCCATAACTACAATAAGAGCGGGTGAGGGCACATTCATCTCCTATGCTCTGACCGCCGTGGCACAGATTAGCAACATAAGATATGATAACGCTACAGACAGCATAACATTTGGAGTCCGACCTTATCCACCGGATGGAACTACTGTGGGTATAAAGCTAGCGCAGCTTTCGCAGAACCAAACAGTAGCGGTATTGCTAGATGGCAACCCGCACGAGGCATCGGTCAATGGTGATGGGAAGACCCTTTCAATCGAGTTTTTCGTTCCAAGAGGTGATCATGAAGTTCAGATACAAGGGGTCAGGAACGTACCTGAATTCTCGTTTGCTATCCCTGCACTGCTAGCGGTAGTAACGGGCGGGATGGTAATTCTGGCGAGAATCAGGAAGACAGCATTTAAAATCTCCTAGGATGACACAGGATGCCGTGAACGTCGTGCTAGTTGAAAAGTCATCTGACAGCTTTAAGCTATCACTCTACAGCGATAGCCTTGCACTGATAAATTCTGAATCATTTGCAGATCTCTATGCGCTCAACTTTCGTCTGCAGACGCTTGCGAAAAAGCGCCGGATCGGAAAGGCGCTCTTGATAGTGCATGACAGGAACCGAAATACAGTCGACCTTTCTATTGCTCAGGATGAAAATTCATTCTTCGTCAGCAGCTAGCTAACTATCTGCCTATATAGTTTCTTCGCGCGACTGCCACCTTGACTGTGGTGTGACAGGAAGGGCACTCAGCCCAATTGTGTCCACCAAAATACATCCATTCAGTGCCACATCTAACATAGGTACATTTGAGCCACTTTCCCCTAGGAACCTTTTGCCACTTCTCCTTCAGCGGTTTTCTGGCGCGGCGCGCAGAACGGGGCCTACTCTTCGAATTCAGTAATGGCAATAACCCTAATCTGATTTTTCCCTGTTAAAGATATTGCGATCACTTCATGAAATGTCTATATAAATAAATATAGAAGTATGCTATATCGTAAGGTTCGCGTTCAAAGGACGTACAATTCGCACATAACTAAATCTGTAACAAGTCTTATATATGTCACATCTGTATGCCTTAAGCTAATGAACAAGGCAATCGTTGCAGGCTTGGCTGCCGGTGTTCTGGTAGTGGGACTTATTTTTAGTCCGCTGTTCACAGGATTTCCACTGTCCACGGCACAGGCACAAAGCACTGGCAAAACAAAGCACTTCACCTTGATCGCAGACGAGGTGGACGTTCAGATAGCGCCGAACAATGCGTTGCATCCAGGTGGAATTACATACAGGGCTATGGTCTTTAACGGCACAATACCAGGACCTGTAATTTCAGTTCATCAGGGAGACACTGTAGAAATGACTTTGATAAATCAAGGCCGGGTGATTCATAGTGTCGACTTCCATGCAGCAATTGGCCCAAGTGAAGTGCTATCTGGCAATGTAGCATCTGGTGAAAGCAAGACTTGGACATTCCAAGTTCCTAACGCAGGCTTCTTCATGTACCACTGTGGTGCTGACGGGCTTAATGGTGTATGGGAACACATTGCCAACGGTATGTATGGTGGACTTGTAGTACACCCACACAATGAAAAGCCAGCAAAGGAATTCTATGTAGCATTCGGCGAGATCTATAACAATGCAGACAGAGGGCTGTTCATTGGGACAAATGGCACAGTCGGTTCATTCGATATCGGTAAATTCCTTGCAGAGGAGCCAGACCTCATTCTGACCAACGGTATGGCTCACAAATACGTGCCGGCAATAGGAGAGCAGGCCCAGATTCAACTGAACCCTGATGCGGAGATATTCAAGGTCAAGCCCGGCGAGCTGACAAGATGGTACATTCTGGCACCGGGTCCAAATGAAGGAGTTTCGTTCCACTTTATTTCCGGACAGATTGACGTTAAGGACGGCTCCGTAAAGAACAGATACGGCACATTGCTAAAGAATGACGAAACATGGTGGATTCCTGTTGGTTCGGGCAGCGTTATAGAGGCCGTATTCCCAGAAGAAGGCATCTATGTCGGTGTCGACCACAACATGTCTCACGTAGTTAAGGGTGGCGCATTCGTAGTTCTTGCAACTAACGATTCAACTGACGACGACCATCCTGAAGGGACATACGTGATGTCCATGGAAGAAACCATGAGGCAAGCGGAGCACTAGCTCCTTTTCTTTTCTTTTCTTTTTTTTCCTGCTATTACCAAAAAACTTTTCTACATATCATTTTGCAATAATTGCGTTGGCTAAGCGTCAGTTCACGATAGACACAGGGAAGGAAAAGATTGCGGCGGAAGGCCAAATGCACAGAAACGTTGCCGTGAAGTATCTGATGAAGAGACGCAGATCTCTCTTAATGACAAAGGATCCCGAAAAAGTTGAGAAGTTGTGGTCAGAGCTGCCCAACAACATCAAAATAATAGGCAAGCAGCTAACACGTGAATATAGGATCAATTGGGAGAGGGTAGGTACTCGCGACTACGAGGGCTCTCGCTTTGTCTTTACTCTAGAAGATCTAGGCGAAAAAGCGACAACTATGCCATCTGTGAACAAACAGTAACCAATAGTGGGCTATTTTTCTCCAGTATCTTGGATGATTAGCGCACCGATCTGACTGTACGTCTTTAGGAAGTGATTCCCTTTAGACGTGGTCTTGTAGGTCTGGGTTCCCTTGTCGAATTCAAGCAGCCCGTTTTCCACAAGCATCAAAAGATACTCCTTAAGCTGAGCATATGAGAGGTAAGCCTTGTACATTATCTTGGTCTTTGTAGATCCTCCATTCGCAGCTTCGAGAATCTGAGAAACAATGTCAGTTCTGCTTCTGTACTTCATCCCCACATATATAGGGGCCAACCATTATAAAAATTGCAAGCAGTGATTTTACATAACATTATTCTATACAAACAATTTTATCGTCACTATGTGACTACTAGATAGTATTGCTGAACAGTATCAATTTCGTGGTTCTGGGAGATCCGAGCATCGCATCACAGCTTGGCAAGAAGGGAACCGCGACTGACATTGCGATCTATGATCGCAAGACTGCAGACACCGTGTACACCTGGACTGTGCCCGTCACGTTTCCTGACAAGATACAGCCGCTGCTGCAGGCAGTCAACATAGCCGAGTATGCAATTCTGAACGTTACCCGGCTCGACAAGTTCCTGGGCGAGCAGGTGATGGCGCTTGATTCGGTGGGACTTTCTGACGGATTTGTGATGCATTCGTACGAAGTAGACAGAGAAAAGCTGAGGACGGTGCTCAAGGGGACAACTGCGGCCAATTACCTGTTTGTGGATTCCGTCGACGATCTAAAGCAGGAGATGAGCAAGCTCAAGCCCAAGGGCTCTGAAGGGCCTCTTATGATACCTGTTGATCACGTGTTTGACGTAAAGGGTGTGGGAACCGTCGTTCTGGGTGTGGTCAAACAGGGCACTGTCAAGGCCTATGACGAACTTGTGCTTTTGCCTAGCAAGAAGAACGTTCTTGTAAGATCGATACAGATGCACGACGATCCTGTCGAAAGCTCTTCAAGCCCTGCGCGGGTCGGACTTGCAATCAAGGGGGCAGGGGTTGACGACATTTCTAGGGGGGATGTGATATGTTCTCCAGACGCACTCGATGTCTCTTCGGGCACGATTTCGGTCCGGTTTGAGAGGAGTCCGTTCTTTAAGGGAGAGCTGCCAGAAAACCATATGTACATGGTATCTGTAGGAATGCAGGTAAAGACTGCGAAGATAAGGCTGGAAGGAGAGAATACCTTGCATCTCGTTCCTGAAAAGCCACTAGTGTATGCACAAGGGCAGACTATTGTATTGCTCAAGCCAGACGGCCAAGGAACCAGAATCGTTGGGAAAGGGTCGATTCAATAGTTTTGCCAGTAGCACGCCGTATCCATCCAGAGAAAAAGGGGATTAGGGTGCTTGGCATAGCAGAAAGTTTCAAGAAATCTGGCAAGAAATCGACTCTCGCTGGCATAGTTATGCGTCGCGACTTGGTAATAGATGGGATCGTCTTTGGGAGCGCGACGATAGAAGGAGACGATGCTACAGAAAGTATCACTTCGATGTACCGGTCCCTTGCAAGGGATGACATCAATTGCATAATGCTCGATGGGCTTGTGATCAGCATGTATAATATTATCGACGGTGAGCGAGTGTTGCAGGAGACCCGTCTTCCGGTCCTTGCGATAACTTTTGAGGATTCTAGGGGCCTTGAGGATAGTATAAAGCATCACTTCACAAACTGGAAGTACAAGCTGGAACAATACCAAAAACTGGGAGAACGTGAAAAAGTGAAACTGAAAACCGGAAAGGACATATTTATACGGTGCTGGGGGCTGACTAGGAGAAGAGCTATCGCAATCCTGAATTCATTTACTCTGCAAGGATCGGTTCCAGAGCCAATAAGGGTGGCCAAAATTGCGGCCCGGTCACATGCCAATGCTTTAAATTACAACTTCTAAGACTAAATAACAAGCGTGGTGGGGTGGCAGAGCGGCTATGCGTTCGCCTGCAGGTCGCACACGAGCGGTTAGCGAATTTATAAGGGTTCGAATCCCTTCCCCACCTCCAATTTGCTTTTGTCTGCAGACGCATAACTCGCTGAATTGCATAATCACCATACGCGCACCTTCCATCATAACTTCAGCGCTAATGCCGACATTGAGCGGATGTGGAATTATTATACCTACATAGGACGCCTTCAGCTAATTTCGCCTCCGCAAATGAAGATTTAGATTGTCAAATGAGCCTAGCATCAGCTGGTAGGGGGTTCAGGGGTGTGGCTGACTGGGATGCTGTTGACAAGAAGCAGTTGGTATTCTAGAATCGCCAAACTCTCACCTTATGAATACATCCATGAAATGCTTTCTTGGAGATTCGAAGTTTGGCAATGCGTTTATGCATTCTGCACGCTTAATGGCAACGGAAATGAAGTCATTGACGATATCGATTAGGAGCTAAACTATGATTCGCTCGGAAGATTGTTTGAAGGCATGTCCGTTCACAGCTTGAAAAGATCTTCGTTCATAGAAAGCAGGCTACAATGAGGAGACTCTAGAGGGGCAGCTAAATCACTTTAACAGATCTGGCTAGTCTGCGAGCGGACCTGGCATCCATCTTGATCTTGCTTAGGATGGTGTACCTGTCAGGCCTGAGTGACTGTGCAGTCTCAAGGGCCTTTACAACATGTTCCTCGGTCAACTTGATCTGCCTTGCTTTGGTTGGAGCGCCGACGTTTTCAAGGGTCTCTGCAATCATTTCCCAGTCAAGCCCGTGCAACTTGGCCATCATTATCGTTCCTATGCCAACACGTTCGCCGTGAAGCCCATAATTGGGGCCGGCGACATATTCGATGGCGTGACTGAATAGGTGCTCGGCGCCAGAGCATGGCCTACTGCTGCCTGCAATACACGCGGCAACGCCAGAGCTGATCAGGGCCTCAACTATTGTGCGGATACTAAACTGGTTCTTGCATTTCAATTTCTCCGATTCGTCAAGGATGATCTTGGCGCTCATGTATGCAAGGTTTGCTGCATAACTTCCAAAGTATTCTCCGTTTTCATCACGTGCAAGCTCCCAGTCCTTGACGGCTGTTATTTTTGCCACCAAGTCTCCACAACCGCTTGCAAGGAGTCGTGTAGGTGCTTGAGACATGAGATGCGTGTCTGCCACAACGCCTATTGGGGTATTAGCCTTTACAGAATGAGGTTTGTCAGTACCTCTGATCGATACAAAAGGACTTGAAATTCCGTCGTGAGATGCCGATGTTGGAACGCTCAGAAATGGTCTGCCTATCTTGAAAGCAGTCATTTTTGCAACATCCACCGACCGCCCTCCGCCAAATCCGACTACGACGTCTGGTTTGTCATTTATTTTATCCTGCAGCTTTGCGACTGTGTCCATAGAAGCATTGTTAACAATATACCACGAACTCCTGAGCCCTGCCTTGTCAAACGACTCGATACACCGGTCACCGGCCATTGCCTTTACTAGCTCGCCTGTTATGACTGCTACCTTTCTTGCTCCTGTATCAAGAGACCTGATGAGAGAACCGACCTGAGAAACGACACCTTCGCCTATAAGGATCTTCCTTGGCAATTCCATCAGGTGGGTCGGTGTAGAATCCAATCAAAAGAGAGCTGTACAGAGGAAATAATAAATCTTGTACAGTTATGACTCGTTTCCGTAGTTGATGCTCGAGTCCTGATCGCCACTTTCTCAAGTTCTATTATAGTCTATTTAGTCTATTTGCCCGCAGCTCCTCGAGCATCTGTTGATGCCGTCTCGCCTACAACTTCTGCGGCCGCATATCCGTCCCCTACTCTTGTTATTCTTATCCTGACATTGTCTCCCACATTTGTACCTGCTACAAAGGTCACAAGGCCTTGTACCCTGGCGACCCCGCTGTCACCTTTCTTGCTCTTGGACTCGATCTTTACGTCGTACTCGTCCCCAACTATCACGGGTGACAGCCTGAATGGCTTTGGACCACTGAATCTGTTTCTCCCGGACCTTCTTCTTGCGCCACCTTGTCCGCCGTCGTAGTCACCCACTCCGGAACTAGCATTGCCCTCCAAGTTGAATCGCCTCGTACACTGGAACTGGTAAGTATTTCAACCTTATTTCCTCTCGGGAGTTCAAGCCAAATATTTAATACCAGCATATGTCGAATGAACCCCATAACTCGGCTTGCGCCGTTAGTTTGATACTTGAACAAGGATTACATTCATGCAGCACAAATCGCCTTACCCTGAATCTGCGAGCCAGAACATAATGGCTATCATACTGCAGAGTCTGCCGCAAGAATCTGGCCTTACCAAGATCGAATATGAAGGTCCGAGAATAGCACTCTATTCCAAGAATCCCGGCTACCTAATGCAAAACAGCCAGCTCGTATCAAACATGGTCAACACAATAAAAAAGAGAATAGTCATACGCACAGACGAATCCATAAGAAAACCAGAACAGGAGTCGGCCAGAATAATTTCGGAAACAATACCAGAAGAGGCCGGAGTTGCAGGTACTTTCTTTGACGCCGTGTTGGGGGAGGCTGTATTATTTGTCAAGAAGCCTTGGATGCTAGCACAGGTCGGCGAGGATTTTGATAATATCGAGCTGGCAGAGAAGACTGGTTGGAAGGTACGGATCAGAAAGGCGCCGCGTGACATGGCGTCCATTACTTCGTTGTACAAGGTTCTGGCCGAAACAGTGCTCGAGCGGACGAGGTTCTACCGAGAAGTAGGGGATAAGATATTCAGGGACAAACTGAGCAGTCAGACGGAAGCAAGCCTTATGACTCTTGGAGGATTTGCTGAGGTTGGCAGGTCATGCATGCTTTTATCGACATCGGAGAGCAAGGTACTCCTCGATTGTGGTTTGAATCCGTCTGCGCGGGATTCACTTGCCGCAATGCCCCGTTTTGACGTGGCGGGCGTCGCAATGGAAGACATCGACGCTGTCATCCTGACCCATGCACATCTGGACCACACCGGCTTTCTGCCCGTTCTCTTCAAGTACGGCTATCGTGGTCCTGTCTACTGCACCGAGCCCACTCTTTTGCTGATGAGCCAGCTTCAGAGGGAATATATCAGACGAGGTGGCGACAAGGTTCTCTATTCTGAAAGAGACATCGACAATGCTGTCGCACATACCATAACACTCACACACGGCATTGTAACAGACATTTCTCCTGATATCAAGCTGGTACTTGCAAATTCTGGTCACATACTCGGATCTACCTCGATACATTTGCACATCGGTAATGGCGATCATAACCTGGTTTACACAGGCGATATGAAATTTGGGCGGACAATTGCCCTTGAAAATGCTTCATGGAACTTTCCACGAGTTGAAACAATGATTATCGAAAGCACCTTTGGAGGCAAGGAGGACATAATGTGCCCGAGAGATGAAGCTGAGGCGCGTCTTGTCAGTACGATAAGCAAAACGGTCTCGGAGGGCGGCCACGTCCTTTTACCGGTTCCTGTGGCGGGAATTTCGCAGGAGCTCATACTTGTGCTTGACC
>DATLXY010000355.1:0-3450 GCA_035575335.1 Nitrososphaera sp.
GTTCTGACATCATATATGCAACAGGGGATCCTGAGAACAATGACGTTGACTACAACAACCTGAAAGGCTATAATGGCAATGACAAATTCATAGTAAGGGATTCGGGTGCCACAATCCGTGGAGGAGGAGGAAATGACATCGTTGACGCAATAGCTAATGCTGGTTTTGGCGGGTTTCTCATCTACACAGGATCAGGAGACGACTACGCACGTGTAGTTGACAATCAGGCTGAAGTATTTGGAGGTGACGGTGATGACAAGCTTATTGCAACAGGCGAGGCGGTACACGAGGTATTTGGAGAAGACGGCCACGACTGGATTCGCATCAGTACTGATGTTGGAAGCATTGCGAAAGGTGGCGATGGAGACGACTATATACTCAGTACTTTTGAAGGAACACTTTACGGACAAGAGGGAAACGACATACTTGAATCTAGAAACGAGATAGCATTCAACAATATGATAGGAGGACGGGGTGCAGACGAGTTCAGATGCTATGGCGGATACGATGCAGTAGAAGATTTTGACCAAGACGAAGGCGACACAATATTGGGCACCTGTGAGTCAATAAACGGCTCGTAAGACAGATATATGAGAGAGACAAATACGGAAGAGCTCTCCGGGGTCAACACTGGAGAACGAATCATTTGCGTATTGACAGTTAATGACTCGATAACGAATTGCCGCCCTAGCTTTCATTGTAGCGGCCTTGTCGCGGCTCTGTGGTATGCAGCATCTGTATGTAACGCAGCCTGCCCGCGTGCCAATTACTTTTTTCCATATACTCTATCTTCCCCCAGCGAAAATATAGGCAGCCAGAACTGATTGTGAGCCATCCCAAACAAATTCACGGGCTTGAGCAAAAACCTGCTTATCAGTAGATGTCGTTGCCGGCACCTGGATAGGCAGAGGTTTTCAATGACCGCGAGGGCTCAAATCCAGACGACCCCGGTGGACTTGTCGCCAACTTGACGTAAACTCTTGTAAACAATCTTACCCTATTCAATTGTGACAGTCTCAACTTTGCGTCTAAGAATTGTTGTCTTACGAAGTATCCTAGCTATTCCTTGGAACAACCAGAATAGGAAGGCAGTAACTTTCCTCTTGAAAGCCTTCTTATTCTGTTCCAACCGATATCTGCGGTACCTTTTGGCCGCTATCGAAGAAAAATCCCGCTGCATGATTTGTTCGTTATGCGTTCAGCATTTTTATATTCATTGTGTAGTTGAATTCTAACAACCATGGATAATCGAAAGTTGATGCCTTGTGGATGCATTATAGAGTGGGAAGAAGGAATGTTTAAGATTTCGCTATGCAGGACACACGGCCTTCAATACCAACAAAAAGAAGTGATAGATTATACACTAGGAGGGGAAAATAATAAGCGTGTCCATAGTCCGTATGGCTAGAAAGTGGCATGGATCTTGCTTCTACAGCAGGAAGAATGGTTGAGGATCCCTGAAAGTATTGTTTTTCTGCTAGCCATAACAAGACCACTCTTCATCAAAGTGAATTAATTAGTTTTAGATTTTGTTGTATAGTCAGATGCAGTTAGACCGGCAGTAACTCTATATGCAACAATATTGAGTTCCTATTAGTTTATTGACGCTCGAACCCTAAAAGAGATATCAATCGATCAAGCCGCTGATCCAATAGGAAGAAAAAAGGTAGCGGGCTCGCTGGGATTCGAACCCAGGATCTGCGGCTCCGGAGGCCACCGCGATATCCTGACTACGCTACGAGCCCCCCAAAGCTTGTTTGTTCAATCACTTAAATAACTTCGGTTTACTCGTCGCTGCCATCGCCACTACTGCTGCAGACGTCGGTCTTTACTCCTCCGACGGCCTTTCTGATCTCCTCTATTTCCTTCCCCACGTTGCTCACCTGCACCTTCATTGTCTGCTCAAAGTTTTTTGCATCCGGATAAGACTCCCTTGTCAGCACCTGCTTGCAGTTGTAGCATGAGCGCGTTCAGCCTGTTGTTGGCCATGCATTCCGGGCATACCTTTGGCACCTGCTTTTCTTCCTCGCCTTTTGCTTTGGTCTCAACGCCCCAAGCCTGAAGCAGGCCCTCGCCGCTTTCGTTGTTGAACCAGTCGATATAAGTCATTGGCATCTTGGAATTCAAGAACCATTCAGCGTGCTCAGTGTCGCGTTGTCCTTTAGCAGCCTGGCTGCCCTAGTTAGGGCGGTGTGGTGCATGACATACAGATTCCATTTGCGTTGCAGTAGCCTCCTGATTTTCGCCTTGTCCTCTTCAGGCACTTGGTCGCTTTTCAGAAGCTTTGGGAAGATGTCTCTAGTAGCGCCAGAACTTTTGCGACAGACCGTGCGTTTCTAGGCGCTCGCCAAAATTCGGGTCAGCCAGGCTTACGAACAGATACGAGTCAAGGTTTCCCCCTCGAAACGGTGGGCGGCTACGTTCTTTGATGTAAGGGAGCTGAAAAGCTGAAGGTGGCGCTGGCCGGTCTTGCCGCTGTTGACCACGATTTCATCATAGTTTTTGCCGTTGGCAGATATCTTGAACATGAAATCCTTTATTTTCAGGTTTAGAAGTTCGTGCGGCTGCGGGCCGTGTCTTCTGCAGCCATTGCTACATAGCATCGGCCCTTTTGACCGGGCAGTACTTCAAAAATGGCAATGTCGTCCCTTGTCCACAGGTCAAAAGGTGTGTATATCGAGACTTCTTTTCGCCTCGGCCTGCGTATGGTGGGTTAGAAATGGAGGAAGCTCCCCTCTTCCTTAGGCTTTTCAGGCCGGTACAGCCACTTGAAGAACGTAATATCTCTTTTACGTTGCTGTTGTAGTACCCAATCAATTTGTGCAGCGGATCCTCTTCATCGCTTTTGCGCCTAGAGTCAAGGTAGGTCGGGATGTCTGAAGAAGTCATTTCCCTAAACGACTTGTTGTCGCAGTGTTATCTTGGACGTCTTGTTACTTCAGAGATGTTTGTCGTGGACTACTCCGCTATGATGTAGTCGCACAGAATCGACGTGTTTTCCACCGTCAGGCTTTTGAACGACTTTATTACGTGGCCCGGCTGGATCCTTTCCGCCTGTTGGATCTTTTGCTCAAGTGCTGCGGCTTCTATCATCATGTCCTTTTTTCTTCTGCCGGCGGCTGGCCGACTTCTGGACCAAAAAATCCGGGTTGTTGCCGGACTCAGTCATCCTTTTTAGTTTGTTGTGATTAGCAGTACTTCCCAGGGGTTACTAATACTAACCACATTTTAAGTAGAGTCCCCTAAGTTCCATCACACAATCTTGGCATCTCGGTAAACACGCGCTTCTGTTATCGCCTATTATTGTGCCCATTCCATCATATCCTGTCTCGATGAAATTCAAGCTGACCTGAAAGGAGAGAAGTGGTACCTTGAGAGGTTCATCAGGGAGACCAAGGACAAGCAAGAGTGCGCCAGAGGAACAGTGATACTCATTAGGTTGATGGGCGG
>DATLXY010000356.1:0-3218 GCA_035575335.1 Nitrososphaera sp.
AGTACAAGCAGCAATTGCCATCGCAGTCGTAATTGTTCTAGTGTTATGTCTCAGCATGATGAAGCGGGTATACATGTACAGAAAACTCGGACAGCAATAAGATCACTCTTGATATAGAGATAGATTTCATAACTATTATAATTTTCCGAAACGTCTGCTCATTGTGAAAAGGTAGGGTATATTATCAATGAATTCTTTTGCTATAGCATTTGCGTTGCTGCTGGTAACGGCTATGCCCGCAACCTGGGTAACTAGCGTCCCAAGCAACAACTTCACTTCCAGTATCATTGGCAATTTGACGGATTCTCTACCGGCCAATGTGACCTCGCTAATTGAAGAAACACCATCACTCCTTGATGATGATACTGAAGACAATGGTGGTGGTGATGAGACACTGGACACCGGTTCTCCGTTCCCAGATGAAGGATCTCGCGCTGGCAGCGTCGTAATAAACGAAGTTGAGCTCAATCCGCAAGGAATGGACGCAGGCAGCGAGTGGATCGAGATCTATAATCCCTCTGATGAGGACATCGACATCGGTGGCTTTGAGATAACGACCTCTTTCAAGACTGTAACCATACAGCTGCCTTCAGACACTGTGATAAAGGCAAATGTGACTTTTGTAATAGAGCTTGAGGGAGAGGGACAGGTCCTGTCAAATATTGCGGAAAGCCTTCGCCTCGCCGATACGAACGGGGAAACAATAGACAGCACGCCCTCTCTAGTTGACCTGGCTGACAGTGACTGGACTTGGCAGCGGATGCCCGATGGGGGCAACAAATGGGAGTTTGCGATAAACACGCGTGGTTACCTGAACGACCCTGAAGGACAAACGAGCGCGACTCGCTCAGTGCGTCCTGATTCTGTGACTTGTCAAGGAACGGCGGGATGTGTCGAAGGGATTGTGACAAGGATAGTCGACGGGGACACGCTTTACGTGAGGGTCAATGGAACAGTGTACAAGGTAGATCTTGCGCTTACGAAAGCACCGGAACGGGGAGAAGAGAACTTTATGGAATCGACATCGTTTACCAGGGACCTGTGCCTCGGAAACACGGTCTTGGTTGATCAGGACGACAAGCTGCTCACTACCACAACAAGTGTGATAGCAGTTGTGTACTGCGGATCAACAAACCTCAACAGCGAGCTTTTGGACAGTGGTCATGCAACCCTTAACAGGGACCACTGTAACACAAGCGAATTTGGGGCGCAACCGTGGGCAAGGAAACATGGATGCTAGACAGCCTGCTGTTGATGCCTTTGCCCTGATTAGTGCTTATCGCTTGGCTCAGACGCAGCCATTGCAGCAGTTGATGGGTTAAGCTTGACTGCGTACTGGCGGCGGGCTTCGATCACGTTTATCTTTTCCTGAAAAAGCTTTTTCATTCCAGCCATGATGTCCTCTTGTCTCTCAAACGGCTCCCCGCGCGATTCTTCCATTATTTTCTTAAAGTTCGTTACTATCGCATTTGCCAGATGGGATAGGCGACCGCCGTCGCTCCTTGGCACACTCTGGTAGATGGATAGGAACCTTTCCTCCTCGGCCTTCATTAACTCGACAGCCCTAGCTTCCTCTGCCCTGAGCTCGTCCTCCTGCGTTGGGTAAGACATCACTGCAGCGTAGGCCGGTATTGCGTTTAACAATATGCGAACAAAATTCTACAGGAAAAGCAGGTCGCCGCCCTGCATCCTCACGCTGGCTACCGGCGCAATTAACGATTTTATCTGCGCGCAGCAGTGCAGGAACTTGACGCCTTTGTGCGTCGTCCTGTAGATAAGGTTGTCATCTGAATCCTTGCCGGCGTCAAGCAGGCTATGGTGCAACAGCGTGTTGAAGTAAAAGTTCATCTGCTCTGAGCTAAGGTTTGCACGTGACATGATGTGGGTCTTTTTGACACCTTCTGTCGCAAGCACAAGAATGTCGTATATAATGTCGAGTTTGCTGCGGTTCTTGATCTTGGCATCCTGTCTCAATGCAAATCGCTAAGAGTCTCGAGGTGTTATTTATAGGGTCTACGGTGGAACTTTCAGTATAAAGGTTACATTTACGCATGTTATTATTTTTGTCATTTTTATGTTAATTGCACTACAATTGCCATTTGTGGTTATATTGAATGATGTGAGACTAATTATTTGAAAACCTTATATTTCAACTTTCTTTACAACGTGGCATGAAACGTGTGGAGGCAATAATCGCCGCGGAGAAGGTTAGCGCTGTTAACGAAGCTCTGAAAAAGGCTGGTGTGGGTGGAACGACGATCATTGACGCAAAGGGTAGGGGTAAAGGGGAAAAGCCGAAGATCCAGACCGGCCGGGGAACAAAGAGGGTCAACGCCGAATTCTCCGTTAGGGCCAACATTATGACAGTGGTCGATGACTCGGAAGTGGAGAAGGTGATCAAGGCCATACTCGACACCGCGAGCACCGGCTCTTCAGGTGACGGCAAGATTTTCGTGTCAAATGTTACTGAAGCAATAGACATCGGAACGAAAAAACGAGGCCAGGTGGCCGTCGTTTAACCTGACCTCTTGAAGAATTTTTTAGTTTCACCAAGCGTCAGCACCTCCGCCATCGCCACTTTTATCACGACAGGCAGGTCGCAAACTACCTTGCCTATCGCTAAGCAATGACGCTGGGGGAGCGTCCTGACTATCGACCTGATGGTGTCGCTATCAGCCAGAGAAACCTTGGATATCTTGTCGAGGTCTCCGTCGTTTGTAAAGTTGAAAAGGAAAATGTTATCTACTTGTCGGTAGATGCCGTCGCTAATGGCGTCAGGTTGATTCGTGATGAAGGTTGTGTATATGCCAAAATGCCTCATGCGGGTTATGATATCTTCCCAATACGTATCGCGAATGTAAAGGTGGGCCTCCTCTGCAAAGAGAAAGATCGGCGGGATGACCTTTCTCTCCAGCAGGTCAACTAGCTTGCTCAGTACCAACTCGACCACCATCCTGCGCACAGTGGGTGATATTTCGCCCATGTTGATTACCAGAGCCGCGCCGGTGGTACCCCCGATCGCGTCTTCGAACCGAAAGCCTGCACCATCATCGGCAAACAGCCGCGACGACTGAATTACGTGGAATCTCGAGACAAGTGCGTCGCGCACAAGTTCGTTGATGTTCCAAGTATTGACCGCGTTGCTTATCGCGTCTATCGAAAGTGATTTCTTGTTCTCAAGCCAGTCCCATATCCGGAAAAATTCGCGCAAGGAAGCG
>DATLXY010000357.1:0-2591 GCA_035575335.1 Nitrososphaera sp.
CAAATACAGTGAGTACATAATCAGTTCCGTGGACGTTCTTTCACGTTCGTACATCTCAATATAGAATGTTGGAGAACAACCACATCTGTAGTTCCGTCAACAAACAACCAAAATCCCTAACTTAACACGACCGATTCATCATACACACGCTTTATCAGCCGCCTTGGAGATGGATTCGTGAAATACAGAGGTAGCACACTTCCACCTCTTTCTATGCGTCGAAAAAGCATAATATTATTGGATGATGGTAATGTACTCACTCGGCCGAATTTGAGTTGTGCTCTAGGTTTCCTCTTTGCATGGATATGGATCTCTGAATTTTCTCTTTATGCTTCTTACGCACGAATCGTATGCAATAAGCCCAATCATAGTTAGAAAGGCAACAGAGCCAGCAATTACCGGTTTTGTTTAAAAAGTCACCAATGCAGCTCAGATAGCTGTTTGATTGCATGACTTTATTTTTATGAATTATTACTTTTTGCACAAAGCAGCAATTACCGAAATGGTTTAAACTGTATCAAACATCATGACGAAGTTATTTTGGTTACTATGGAATTAAAAAGAAATTGTGACAGTCACTCAACGAACGAGTTATTTCATTCCAACTATGTCACAATCTTTCTGTGTTACAATTCCAGTTGGCTTTTCTCTTACTTCTCCACTGACGCGGTCTTCTGAGACTTCAGGTGTCGTCTCCGCTTTCTTTTTTTATCAAACCAAATAAATCAGGAAAGATTCTCTTGATCAAGTCCTTGGCCTGATTTTGTTTCGTGGCAGTTATCCTAACCACCACGAGCCCTTCGAGAGGCTGACCATATAGAACTACAGAACCTTCCGGCGCCATGACGAAAAGTGGAAGCGCGAGGAGGTCTTCTTCGCCATCAATGAGTATTCTGACAGGGGACTTAGACGCTAGAGCACTCCGAAGAACACTAACCGCTTCAATTGAAATCGTGCCAGGAAGATTTGTGCACTGCAGTTCCTTTGCCTCATAATTGCCCAAAGAGTAGCTTCTCTTTGACCTGCGTTCCCTTCCGTCAATTACAGCAAGATCCGGAATTATGGAGAAGCTGACAAGTCTGTCACTCGTCGCATCACCCACTGCAATAACCTTCTTGGCATCGTTGAGCAGGGCTGCTACTTTCTGCTTGGTTACCTGACCATCCGGGATCAGTGTACCGAAAGGCTGCTTTAAGAGCTCAAGATCTTTCTCACTTGACGGCATTATTCCATTTTGGCCTGTTCGTTTGCTGTTGCTGCAGCTGCTTGGGCTTCCTTCTCTGCATGTTCTTGTGCCTGCATCTCAGCCGCAATGATGCTTATCCTGCCCGCAATCACCTTGGCAGCCTTTGTAAAGGCATGAGATTGTACTGACTCTGGTTGTGACACGACAGTTGGTTTTCCTACGTCGCTGCCTTCTCGGATCTGCGGATGAAGCGGGATTTCGCCGATGAAAGGAATTTTAAATTCATCGCTTATTCTCTTGCCTCCTCCTTGCCCAAAGAGGTAGACCTGCGCGCCGCAATGAGGGCAATGGAGATAGCTCATGTTCTCGATAACACCGATTATCGGAACGTTAAGCTTGTTGAACATCCCTATGGCCTTGACCGCTACGTTCATGGCAACATCCTGAGGCGTGGTTACAATCAATATCCCCGTGATTGGGATCGTCTGCGCGATAGTAAGCGGTGCGTCGCCAGTGCCCGGCGGCAGGTCAATAATTAGGTAGTCAAGCTCGCCCCAATTGACATCGGTCAGGAACTGCTTTACAATCCCCGAAACGATCGGCCCCCTGTAAATGCCCGCTTGCTGCGATTGCTCATAAAAGAAGCCCATGGAAATAACCTTGACACCCTCTGCGACAGGGGGTTGGATCTTATTGTCTACTACTTCAGGGGATGCTTTCAATCCGAGCATAAGAGGAACGCTGGGCCCATAAATGTCGGCATCAAGCAAACCCACCTTGGCGCCCGTCTTTGCTAATGCAAGTGCAAGATTGACAGAAACTGTTGTCTTTCCTACTCCTCCTTTGCCACTTGCAACTGCTATGATGTTCTTGACGCCAGGCAAGAGCTCATCCATTGAGAGTGCTCTCCCTTCCATAACACGTGCAGTGACTTTGAGCGAAAGATCCTTAACACCTAGTCCTGCCATCGCAGACCGAACATCCCGCTCGATATCGCTATTGAACGGGCAAGCAGGAGTTGTAAGCTCTAGAGTAAATGCCACCTTACCGTCGTTTATCGTCAAGTCCTTTATCATGCCCATTGACACAATGTCCTTGTGCAGCTCAGGATCCACTACCTTTCTTAGCGAGCTGAGAACTTGATCAACGGTAACCATCGAAGAAAAATTTCCCCCCACCGTATTTAAATCATCGTATTGTTGGTAGAAAACTGCTAGGCTGGGAAGATCTTTCTCACGTCTTGGAATCTTTTCCGTAACGTCACTATGCTAATATCTCCGGCAACTGCGACCTGAGCTTGACTGACATTCTCATCTCCCTTAAGACAGGCAGCGTACAGCACCGCAACTGCAAGTGCGTTTGGATCCTTTCCGTGCGATATTGGTTCATTCTTTATTCTTGACAA
>DATLXY010000358.1:0-4368 GCA_035575335.1 Nitrososphaera sp.
CTGAGATCGAGAAGCAGATTAGGGCAAGGCATCCTGGGTCAGTCGTAACTGTACATGCCGAGCCCACGACCTAGGGGGCTGCAATAATCGAGCTTTTCTACCGGATTTGGGATCCTTACAGGTTTTTTGATAAATCCTCTCTCACGGATGGCAGCACTTTTGAAAATTCGTCTTCATTTATTTCAAACGCTGTGATGACCTCAATCGGTATTGACTTTCTATTATTTTGCGATAAAGGTCAAAGCCATCCATATTTGGCATCCTGACGTCTGTAAAAGCGAGGCGGTAATGATCAGGGGACTGCTAGAAAATACTCTGCGCTTCTTCTGCGCTACTGAATGTGTCAACTACAAACCCGCCTCTAGACTCCAAGCCGAACTTTAGAATTGATAGTGTATCCCTTTCATCGTCTACGACCATGATTCTGGGCACAAAAATTCAGATGTTCTTTTCTCGCCCAGCCGCCCCTTGAGATGCCAACGATCGGATGTACTCTACGTCTATTAAACAGGACCGTGTTTACTTAACTTCTTTCTGAAATTTTTTGATAACGTGCTACAGGAAAAAAGAAATAGAGTGTAGCAGAATGATTGATGGCACAACCCGTCAATTGGCCCAATCTGCTTGGTCTGCTATATTGGGTACAACAGACATCCAATCAGAGGAACCGTAGACGTAAACTACCTGATCGGTTATGGCCTTGAATTCACTTTCGCTTGGTATCCTGCTATGTGAAAGCACTTCCAGTCGGCTTTCGCTTATTCCGTTTGAATCGACGCTTTGTGGAAACCCTGCGTTCTCGTTTACGATGATATTATCGGCAAGGTTTTTGTAGGATTTCGGTACGCGCCCACCAGGATTCAGGATTGTAAGATCTGCGCTGTCTGTCACGTCATCATAGTGACCTTCCTCTGATCGACCAACTTCGTCGGAAAAGATTCCATCAACGCCATGCCATTCATGCTAGGCTTTAACTTCCCCTTCACTGCCTCCGCGCGCGCTCTTGCTTGCGTAGCCTGTGGCAACACAGTTGACGACCTTTATATCTGCGCTCTGCAGGTCATCCACGACGTTTACCCGATGCATGTCTCTGCTCGTGCCAACGCCGCTCGATGGGTTGATAATTGCAGTAATCTCTGTATCCTGATTCTGCTCTTTTGCATCAATCAGCGCGTTCCAGCCCCCACTAACACCCATACATCGGCACTATCAAGCCGTTGGAGTCCGCGGATGCATGCGCTGCTGGTGCGAGCGGCGCCATCAACAACGCAGCTGCAACAAATATTGCGCCTGTCATGGTTGGTCTCCTGTGTGATTGCGTCAGGGAGAACAACCATTTGCAATTGATTTATCATTATTGGAATGCTTTTCAGACCTCATCGTAGGAAAGAATCCTATAACATGTCAAATAGATGAATTCGAAAATTACATCCACACAAGAGTGACTAGCTAGGATTTTTGCCTGATCTGTCTCAAACATCGTTGGGAAGGTTTATCCCACCATGGATATTTTATGTACAATGTTTCGTAATTGCCGTCGGCAATCACAGTTACAGACAGCATGATTAGAAAACTCATGCCTCCACGCTCGCCCAAGGCAAGAAAAGGCGACAGCGGGGTGGTCTTGGTGACAGGCGGCAGCCGGTTCTACCACGGGGCACCGGTGCTTGCCTCAATGGCTGCTCTTAGGTCCGGATCCGATCTGGTGTACACCGCAGTCCCCCGGTCAATAATCACAGCAGTCAGATCTTTCTCTCCTGCAATAATTGCTCTTCCACTGCCCGACGACAAGCTGACAGTAGGATCTGCGAACAGGCTGGTTGCGATGATGCCAAAACATACAGATGCAGCTGCGATAGGGATGGGGATGGCGCTAAAGCCAGAGGCAATATCTGCACTCATTAGCAAGCTAAAGGAAGCTGGTACGAGAATTCTGCTCGATGCCTCTGCTCTAATACCACAAGTTCTTACAGATATCGCCGGCACTGGGACCATCGTTACGCCACACGCCGGCGAATACAGGCGACTATTTGGCAGCGATCCTGGAACCACAAAGGAAGAGATGGTGTCAACCGTTCAAAAGACTGCAAAAGAACACGGAATAACGATAGCGTTGAAAGGGTGGATGAACGTGATTTCAGATGGCGAGCAGACCGCTGCAATCAAGAGATCGACCCCTGCAATGACTGTGGGTGGAACCGGGGATGTTCTGTCAGGATTAGCTGCAGGTTTGCTGGCAAGGATGAAAAAGCCCTTTGATGCTGCAGTTTCAGCCGTGTATCTCAACGGGATAGCAGGCAGCATTGCATTTAAGCGCACTGGTCTTCACATGATAGCTACAGACCTGATCGACAGTTTGGCCGAAGCAATGAAACCATTTGATAGGATCAAGTAATCAAGAGGGCATGCATGGACGATGCGTCCATCCAGAACCAGAGAATGGTTTTGACAGCAGCAAAATGAAAAGATCCTGATTTCCCTATCTTGGCGGCGCCGGCAGGAAATAATATAATGTATCTGTTCTGTTTTATGAGGAGCTTCGGCCGCCGGGTTGGATGAAGGGGAATCTCAATAGAGATTCAGACGCAACCAATTTTAATGACTCTCTTGCTACTTGAGTAGAGTATACATGAACGAGCCGGCTTCAGAGCGACTTATCACGTTTGAAGAGTTCTCAAAAGTTCACCTGAGGGTGGGCAAGATTATCCACGCTGAGGCAATCCCGGGTATGAAAAAGGTGTTCAAGGCAACCGTTGACCTAGGTAATGAACAGAGGGATCTTGCCGTAGGGGGAGGCTTACACTACAAGCCGGAAGAGTTTGTGGGAAAGTTAGTTGTGGTGTGTACCAACCTTGAGCCTAAAAAGATAGGAAATATTATTTCAAGGGGAATGTTATTGGCTGCTGACGGGCCGGAGGGAAAGCCTCTGTTTCTTACAGTTGCAGAAGAAGCGCCCTTGGGCGCCCCGATCCATTGAGACCCTTCTAGAGAACTTCTGTCTCTCTTCCTCAGCTGTACATCGAAAGCTGATTTTTTGGATCCTGCTACTATGCTACGGACAAGCAAGTGAATTGTACTTCTCTTGGAGAATCTTGAGAAGTTGCATCTTTTGTAGCATGGGTAAACATTTGATAGTTCTACCTGCTGCCTTGCATTCTTGGGCTTCTTTCCCTCGACCTTGACTTGTTGGCCTACATTGAATCTGTTTCAGGGGATATAGCAGATGAAACCCATCTGGGGTCTCTGCTTTATGGTGATAGACAACAACTAGGTATTGACGATACAGGGAAGCTGAAAAAATACAGCTGGGTGGAAGGATGTCGAGTAGGACTGCTGCTAGCCTATTCCGGGACCAAACTTTGACATCTCGTTCTTCTTGCTTTGGATTTCTTCAAGAATCGACTCATATTGCCTGTCAAGGGGTTTGGTGTCTATTGGTATATTTTCCAGTCTTGAAAATGCTGAAATGATTGTTTTTGCGGCAAGAGGCTGGGGCATGTTACTCTCGGATATCTCACCAAACAATCCTATGGCATCAATTCCTCTCTCTGCTGCTAATCCCAAGATGAGTCCATTGAACCATGTTATGGTCGTTATCTCCTTTCCTACAAGCTCGATGCCTGCACTTGCTAGCACCTTCTTGAGCTCGGGCCTGTTAACGACACCACATGCCTTGGGGGCGCCTGTCACTTGCTCGCGCAGGTATCCGCCAGCACCATAGAGCCTTGTGACTCTGCCCATAGACTGGACATAATCGAGCAAAGTGTTGCACAGCTTGTAAAGCGCGCCGGGGTCTTGCGGTTGTGATTCGCCGGTGAATATCATCAGCCTGTGATTCTTATCGTAGCTTATCCTGTAGATGTCGGCTGCGCTCTTTACCACGCCGTCCGCGTAACGAACCCATGGCTTGTCACTTGAAACTATCTCTCCCACCTGCTCTGCTTTTAGGTGGTCTGACAGGAAAGAGGATACCAGCCCGCCGACCCTTCCCATGTCGGGAAGCGAAGCAACTAAAATGAATTCCGGAGCCTCGACATCTTTCAGCTTGTTTAGCCTGATCATTTCTCTCTTCTTTCCATACCGTTTATCTTCGCAAGAAAGCCGCAGACAGAGGTATAGTCCTGCTCCGAAAAACCACTATTGTTCGCAGCACGGAATATCTGCTCTGCTAGTGCGGTATGCGGCAGCGTGACGCCCGATAACTTGGCAGTGTCCGTTGCGAGCTCCAGATCCTTTAGCATGTTCCTGAGGTAAAATGACGGTGTAAACTCGTTCCTGACCATGCTGGGGCCTTTTCTTTCGGACAGACCGGTCTTGAAGTAAGTCGAATTCAATATCTCGATAAATATCGACGGATCAATCCCTGCT
>DATLXY010000359.1:0-4990 GCA_035575335.1 Nitrososphaera sp.
GGGAAAAATGAATTACCGCCATTATTCTGTGTATTTTTTTGACCAGTGTTCCCTGTGAACTATCTGATCCTTCGCAATTCTGCCCGGTCTTGATGGTTCTTCAGCCGGATAACCAATCGCAATTATCCCAATTGGTCTGACAGAGCCATCTTTCGGAAGTTCTAGTATCTCTGACACCTTGTCGTCGTCGAACGCACCAACAAACCCTGCAGCCAGCCCTTCATTTGTTGCAGTGAGCAGAATTATCATCGAAGCAAAGGCCCCGTCAATAACACTGTAGAACTCTATTCCCCTCCTCCCGTAACGTCCAACTGAGCGGGAGGTGTTTGAGCAAACGACGATGAGGACCGGCGCCTGATCCACGTGTTCTTGGTTTACAGATGCCAGCCTCAGTTTCTCTTAGTTTCCCTGTCCTTTACAATGATAAATTCTTGGACCTGCGTGTGGCCTGCACTGGGAGCCTTCAGGCGTTATCTATCAGCTTCTCTATTAGCTGCTCCGGAACGTCCCTTTTCTGATACTTCCTTATCATCTTGCGTTTCCTTATGACTTGGTCGAATTCCATGCGCCTTGTATCACCAACAAGGGAAGAAAACATTCAATAAAAAATGCATCATTGCGGGCATGCTGCAGTAATCCTTTGTTCCGACCTGCATGTACTTACAAAAGCTTTCCTGACAGAAAAGGTGGAGTGCGTATACTCGCTTTGCGGGGGGATAGAGATATGTCGCATAACGTATTACGACAGAATATGTAGGAGGAATAGAAATGGTTGAAAGGGTATGACCGCTGGTTGTGATATGAAATGAAAAGAGACTTGGTAAAAGGACTCTGAATTTCTTTTAATCTCGTTTCGCTAATATTACTTAATGAAAGGAGAGGACATGTCTCAGGCCCTGTTAAATCGGATTTCCAGAATACGGGAAGAGCAAGACACGCAGAAACGACTCGAAATGCTGCTTGAGCTGAATGATTCTCTACCGGAGATCCACAGGCTTCAGATCCCTTCCCTTATCACCAATGCCTATGTCAGAAGGGCACTGGATCTGATCGAAGAAAGAGTCTCGTTGCTTTCGATGAGGGGCAAGAACAGTAGTACACTGGCTTCAAGCACGACATAAGATAGTTGACCTCAGATCAAAACAAATAATGAGGCTGTTGGTTGGTTTGTGTTATGGAATTGAAGTGGTGGAGACTATCATACAAATCTACTACTACTAGTAGTAATTACAGTCTCTTTTCAGAATAGCGCAAAAATACTACCACAGCTTTCTCATGGTTGCAGATGCAACAAGTGCGTAGAACGTTTCGTGCAGCCAAAGACACCAAGGTAGATATGAACGAGATAAAGGACGGCATTTACAGGATATCTGGATTTGTGAAGGAATTTGGCATTACATTCAACCAATTCCTGATCGACGATGAGCAACCTACACTCATCCACACCGGCCCCGTTGGTATGTACGAACAGATAGAGCAGAAAGTGAGAGAGGTCATTCCGCTGGAAAGACTGAGCCATGTCGCCTTGCTGCACTTTGAGAGCGACGAATGGGGAGGAATGGAATTCCTGAAAGCGCCAAGAGCCAGGCTCGTATGCAGCGACCTGAGCTCAAAGCTCAACTTGGTTGGATGGTACAATGTGCCTGTCGACCACATTTCGTTCTGGGACAACGAAACTTTGAGGACTGGAAGGTGCACATTCCGGTTCATTATGACCCCCCACGTGCACCACTGGGACAGCATGATGATCTTTGAAGAAACCACAAAGTCGCTCTTCCCGTCCGATCTGTTCCTGCAGCCGGGACAAAACAAGCCTGTGATCTCAGACGACCTGTCAGAGAGCATGATCAACGTGTACCGCAGCACCGGCATCTTTGCAAGCGAGCAGCCTGTAAGGCAGGCGGTTCTGAGGCTGGCAAAGTTAAATCCACAGATGGTCTATCCTATGCATGGCTCATGCTTTGACGGATCGCTTTTCCCGAAATATGCTGAAGCGTTGATGAAGAACGATTTCGCATATTCTGGAATGCTCCTTGGACAAAAAGTCGAGATCAGCTAGTGCCGGACGCTTAAGTCAGGCCGTTTGCGGAGACGAGAAGGAAGAGGTTAGCTACAGGATCATCATAGGTCGTTTCCCCCTCTGCACGCGGCATTTGAAGGCAACGATATTGGAGTCAAGCTCAGCGATCGCCCTGTCCAGCTCTGACATCTCTAATTTCCCCATGGGATATTTCTCTGCCTAGAGAACGACTTCGGAAGTTAGAGACCGGCTCTTCCCGGCAATATTGATCGAGTTTCCAACAGCGATGATTGCGATTCAAAGTATGTTAGTGTCGCAAAACTGCCAGTGATCACGGCTATCTCTACGGTTACCAAGAGGTCGATTCTCGTGACAATGCTTCCATTTTTCAAAGCTTGGAAGGTAGGCCTTCGTCTGAATTATTCTCTTAAACATATAAACTGGCTCATTTTGGGCGGCCTCTCAAGACCAAAGAAAATCAAGTAAGAATCAGAATAGTGATTCCATTGACAACGGACACAAGTGCAGCCTGCTCGCCGATTGTAGCAGGTCTGTCAGTCCGCATCTCCATATTCTTGATAATGTGGATCATTTTTGTCGGATGAGGCGCATCGCGGAGCAGGCAAGGTGTGCGTATTAGCCTAGAAGTTTTTCCACTTTTATAGAAGCTATAGAAAGGTCTAGAACAATGCTAAAACTCTTTAATCGTAACTTACAATCAGGTTTTACAATCGAGTTTTTGAATAGAGCAAACTACTCCAACAAAGTTATAAGATATGCTATTGCTCGGCACGCAATGCAACAAAGGCGTCCACCAGAAAACAACCAACACCAATACGTACTTCTAAGACGAGGATGGACCGTCAACAGACTGTGGATAATATCCATCGTAGGGATGACAGGGCTTGCCCTCGATGCAGCATTTCACACGCTTGACTCGGGCACGCCGCTGACCATCATCTTCGATGGGGCCGACTTTTCCACCGGTGAGATGGTTCTGACAAGTTCACCGGAGATCGCTACGCTATCCTGGATGGGACATACAATGTTCTTGGCAGCATTTGCTCTGCTGATCGTGCTGCCGAAGGTCTTCTTTGACAAGTCTCCATGGAAGGAGCGAGCAGCTGGAGGGAGGACGTGGACCGTGTTGAGGCAGGGCCGCACTGTAAAGCAGCTCTGGATGATAGCAATGGTAGGAGCGGCAGGGATGGCGCTGGATGTCGCTTTTCACTGGCTGCAAGACGGCTCGCCTGAGCAGGTGCTGACCAACGGCACTGATAACCCTAATCAGGCAATTAGCGCCTTAGCATTGGCAGCGCATATTATGTTCATAAGTGCGTTCACAATGCTGATGTGCATGCCAAAGATACTCTTTGCTAGGCACACGACTACGATGCCAGTTGCAAGCAGATGACATGAAGACACACATAATTGCGGCATCAGCAGCCGCATTCATCCTTTTCTTTGCTGGCGCGTCTAGCTATTATTACGTTGTTTCAGTATACGCACATCCTACGGCCGATGGAAAGGCGACAATAAAGAATGTCAGCGATGAATACCTGATAGCATTTCAACAGTACCCCGAGATCGCAAGGACAGGCGAAAACGCGACACTGCATTTCACCATCCTTGACAGCAGCAACAGTTCGAGCGTGCTGGGCGTATATGTGGCTATGCTGATGAAGGAAAAGGACTCTGGAAAGGTTGTCGAGCAGATGCCCTACAGGTTCTACGAAGTTGGCGACATCTCCATACCCTACCATGTCAGCGGCAACGAGGATTATGTAGTAACGCTGATGGCAAGAACGAACAAAGATCCGTCTGAGCTACTTCAGGCAGGCTTCGAGCTGTCAGTAGGTCAAACAATGTCTTCAGGTACGCTTCTCATGATGTTTGTGCCGTTCGCGGCGGCGCTCACAGGCAGCATCCTCTTTCTCCTAAAGAGAAAATGATCATGTTCTGTGTCACGTCCTTAGCTGAAGCGTCTGGCTCGATTCCTTATATTTCTCTAACTGCTGTTTCTCCATGCTGTTGGTTTCCCTCTGCGGTTCTGCCAATACGATGGCCAAAATCCTGTCCGGGGTGGCACTCGCTCAGCTTCAGATTCTATCTCGCTCTTTTCAATTCGCTAGAAAATTCCAGATAACAGCCGCCGTCATCATCATCATCGGAAGTCAAGATCGATCCGAATTGGTCTGCGCCGGTCGCCCGAATGCCTATAAGGCATGGAATGCAATAATATCATTGTCACTTTGTCGTTTCAGATAGGGCATGTCCGAGGGATACCTGTCAGGTTACACTTTACGCTGATTCTGGCATTCTTGCTCATAACCTGGACACTTGCAGTGGGATTCATGCCGCAGTACTTCCCCGGGCTGACTGATGTTCAATACTGGGTCATGGGTGCAGCCGGCACCGTAGTATTGTTCTTCTCCGTATTTGTGCATGAGCTGATGCACTCGATAGTCGCCATACATTACGGACTGAAAGTAAGGCAGATCGTGCTTTTCATCTTTGGCGGCGTTTCTGAGATAACTGAAGAGACGCGAGATTTTAAGAAAGAGTTCAACATCGCGATCGCCGGACCGACGACCAGCTTTGTAGTAGCCGGCGTGCTTGCAGGCATATGGTGGGCCGTAGCAAATACAGAATTCGCCAACTTTCAGCTAATGATTGTGATGCAGACGATAGAAGGCGTGCTGCTCTATGGCGCAATAATAAACGCCTTGGTAGGTGGATTCAATCTTATCCCAGCCTTTCCGCTGGACGGCGGCAGGGTTCTGCGCTCTGCCCTAGTCAGGCAGAAAAAGAGCTTCGACGAAGCCACTAGGATCGCTACGAGGGTAGGCATCGCGATATCATACGTATTCATGGGGATCGGTTTTTTCACAATGCTCGCTGGGTCTTTTATCAGTGGAATATGGCTTCTGGTGATAGGCTGGTTTCTGAACAGCGGGGCTCAGTCATATC
>DATLXY010000360.1:0-2678 GCA_035575335.1 Nitrososphaera sp.
TGAGCTATTGCGCGCGGAAAATCTGGTGTCGTCCTTGCCCCAGTCACAGTACCTTGGCGACTTGGAAGAGAACTCTCCTCTTCCATTTAGCATACCGATCGCCGTTGACAACAACAGCAGCGCTGGCACCTATCCAGTTTCACTGAGGATAACCTACAAGGACAGCCTGAGGGACATCCACACTCTAGACATAAACACAGAAGTGCAATTTATGCCGGAGCAACAGGAAGATGGTGCTGCACAAAACAACAGCACTACAATGGTGGTTCCTGTAGGAGCGGGAGTAGCAGCTGCAGCTGCGATAGGCGGAGCTATGGTCTACCTGCAGAGGAAGAGGTCTGCTCTAAGACTCAACTTCCAGGCGACTAAGCAGGATGATATCGAATCTGTACTTGACCGTCATATGAACAGCAGTAGCAGCAAACAAGAAGATGGCAAATGAATATCCTGCAGATCTTTTCGCTTTCATTTGATGCCCTGCGTGAAAGAAAAATGAGATCCGTCCTTACTGTGCTCATGGTAGTAGTCGGTAGCGCACTGATGACCGCACTCAACGGCCTTGGCGCAGGCTTTGGTGCGTTCATTGACGATCAGTTCAGCCAGCTCGCACCAAACATCATGTTTGTGACTAGCGCGCAGCAAGAAAATGAAGGTCCGTTCGGCGGAGGACCACCGCCTGCTCCCAAAATCGTTCTCAACGATGTAGTAGTTAACAGGATAAGCTCACTTCCCTTCGTTGAAGACGTCATTCCGTCCTACCAAGGGCAAGTGACACTAGAGTCAAGGGGCAGGTCAGAGGATGCGACTGTGTTTTCTATTGACCCGCAAAAGATCTTTGTAATCACACCTACTATCAAGTTCGTTGAAGGTTCAATTATCAGACAGAACGACCCGTCGGCTATAATCCTATCACACAGTGTCGCCAACCCACCCGGAGAAACGACCCCGTTTGCGGTGTTAGGGCAGAGCATAAGGGTGACGTATTCGTTCGTCGATCCTGACACGGGCCGGCAGAGAGAAAATTCCAAGAGCTTTGTAGTTAGCGCGATAATGGAACCGACTGGAAACCCGACCATAGACAACGCGGTAGTATTCAATAGGGTCACGGGCAATGCCCTGCTTGAAAAAGGAGGCAAGTATGACGCACTGCTGGTGGCTGCGGAGTCGGGAGATTACGTCGAGGTTGTGGAGCAGGAAATAAGGAAGCTTTACGGCAACAACATCGGCATCACCACGGCTGCAGCGATCCTTGAGACCATACAGGAGTTCACCTCGGGCTTTACCTCTTTCATACTCAGCATCGCGCTTGTTGCTCTGCTCGTCGGCGGCGTAGGTATCATTACTACGCTTTATACTTCAGTGATGGAGAGAATCAGGGAAATTGGAACAATGAAGGCAATCGGAGCTCAGAACGGCTTTATCCTCTCCCTCTTCCTTTCAGAGGCAGTAATAATAGGCATGTTAGGAGCGACTCTCGGGTTGCTGCTCGGGATAGCCGGAGGGTATATGCTGGTCATAGGGCTTGCCGGGCAGGATCCGGGCGCTTCTGGACTTGCCCCTGTCTTCTTGCCTGCAGATCTCGCAAGCGTATGGGGGCTTTCTGTAGGGCTTTCGATACTAGCGGGAAGCTATCCTGCGTGGAAGGCGTCAAGAATGCCCCCGATAATGGCCCTCAGAAGAGAATAGACTAGTAATTAAAAAGGTCCTACTCCTTACACGTTATAGATGGAAACGACCAACCAAAGGGCATTATTGCCTACGCGCGAGCCATCACTTGGCTGATCATTCTCATGTCTGTAGCACGTGTATATTATTATCTGCCTGCGCATAGTATGGTTGCCGTAATAGTACACGTCTTCTCTTTGCAACACAACGCCTGTTGGCGCGTTGTTCATTGGATTCGCATTGTCCTGCACTTGCTCCTGCCTGTCACTCATTGGCATGTTTTCGCGAACATTACTGGCAGTGGTCACCTTGGGATCATCTGTCAACGTTCAGTATACCTGGTTAGTGCCAAAGTGCGCGTCTATCATGTCAGATCCTATTAATATCGCCATTGCCGCGCCACTCAGTATTTTGATGGTGAGGCCACTGGCGATACCGGACCGTCACGCATTGCGACGGCCGCCGTCCCCTCGAAGACCTGTGTGGTGTTGACTTACATTGATTTGTTGATAAGTGTGAAGTCACTTTCGATGCCTGTGCATTCCAGTACCGTCGACTCATACCATCGAAATCTAACCGCCAGATGAGTTGATAGCAATTCCGACTTGGTCGCACCGGGCCTCGAAAGCAACATCCAGTACGATGATTCGATCCATATGAGATTGCTAGGATCATCAAGCTGAACATTGACGATCGAGCCCTTAAGTATCGTTGGCTGTCAAACATGATTTGTCATCGTTTGCTGCTGTTGTTGATGCCGCTTCTGTCGATGTGAACAATGCAGCAAGAATGGCTAGACGTAAATTCACGGTCTTTTATTGTAATGTAGATCGTTAAAAAATTCGTAGTCCACGGTACTAGTTATATATACTATAGAGAAATCCTGCAGGATTTCTTTATCATAAAGGTGAGACAAGAGGTCTTCCGCCGATTTATTCTGTCATGTATGTATGTATATTCAACCGCTAAAGACAACAAAAAAGAAAAAACAGGGGTCTGATCCTAGTCGACCA
>DATLXY010000361.1:0-10317 GCA_035575335.1 Nitrososphaera sp.
GTTATACCGGGTACTATCTCAAACTCGATACCAAGCTTTAGAAGGTATTCTGCCTCCTCTGCACCTCTGCCAAAGATAAAGGGATCGCCGCCCTTTAGCCTCAGCACGTTCTTGCCCTTTTTCGCGTACTCTGCCATCAGCCGAAAACACACTGGCGTATAGCGTCATCCTTGAGTTATTCGTTGTTGCCACTGCGCCTAGAGGGAATCGGCAGCCTCCTTCCATCTTTTTTATGAGAGCCCGCTCCGCCATGACCTCTGCGCGCGAACGCGGGTCTTCAATTGATCTTAACATCCTGATCATCTTCTTGTCATCTCGTCTACAGACGATCGCAATCGCTCCCTGTCCGGGCGCAGGAACAAAGTCCCGCACACTAAAGCGCTCAACTATTACATCCTTCATACCTATCCGGGTCAGTCCGGCCTCTGCGAGTACTACTGCATCGTACTCTCCACTGATTACCTTCTTTACTCTTGTCTCGACGTTTCCTCTGATGGGCCTTACGTTCAGGTCTGGCCTCTGGTTTGTCAGCTGGACCGCACGCCTTAGGCTGCTCGTTCCCACCTTAGAATCCGGCGCCAGCTCTTTCAGCTTTTGCCCTTTTTCATTGACAAGCACATCGTTTGGACTTGCCCTCTTTGGAATACACGCAACCACTAGCTCTCCGGACAAGTCGGATGGGATATCCTTGAGGCTGTGGACTGCAAAGTCAACATTCCCGTTTCTCACTGCCTCATTTACTTCTTTTTCAAAGATTCCCTTTTCGTCCATGGTAAAAAGCGGGCGCTTGTCAACGTCTCCCTTGGTGCTAATTGTCACAACTTCAAAATGTACGCGGGGGTTTGACTTGCGAAGAGCTGCCAGTGCTATCTCTGTCTGCGCTATCGCAAGTCTGCTGCCTCTGGTGCCGACCTTTATTATAGGTTCTTTCATTTATTTGCCATCCTGCGAAATGCCTCGCCATACGCTTCCACTGTCTTGTCAACGTCATCCTCGCTGTGAGCGTAGGATACAAAGCACGTTTCAAACTGCGATGGAGGGATGAAAACGTCACGCTTGAGAAGCTCGTCGAACAGCTTGCGGAACAGGGCTGCATTGGCTCTCCTGGCACTTGCCTCGTCCTTAACCTTCTCAGCCGTAAAGAACACCTGGAACATAGACCCAATAGAATTTACCGTGCATTCAAGCTGGGCCCTCGAAATCGCATCCTTTATTCCGTTGACAATGCTGTCACACGTCCGGGCAATTTTTGGGTAGACCGCATTCTTGGCTTCTAGCAGGGTTTCAAGAGTTGCTATGCTTGCAGCGACAGATACGGGGTTACCCGCAAACGTGCTTGCCTGGTACGCCGGGCCGGCAGGAGCAAGCTTTAACATGATCTCCTTCTTGCCTGCAATAGCAGCTACGGGAAGACCATTGCCAAGAGCCTTCGCAAATGTAGCCAGATCCGGCTTGACACCAAAGAATCCACTAGCGCCACCAAGAGCAAGCCTGAAGCCGGTCACCACTTCATCAAATATCAGGACCACGTCATTCTGTTGCGTTATTCTCCTTACGTCGTTGAGGAATCCCTTTTCTGGAAGAACAAGTCCGATGTTAGCAAGCACAGGCTCCATTATGACACAGGCGGCGTCGCGGTTCTTTTCAATTGCTCGCTCCAGCGCCCCCGGGTCGTTGTAGGGGACGACCGTGGTGTGTGCCGATGCTTCTTCGAGCACCCCTTCTGACGCCGGCATGCTAGCAGCGCCAGAGCCTGCCTTGGCAAGGACATAGTCATGAGCACCGTGATAGCCGCCTCCAAATTTTATCACTCCTTTACGCTTTGTGAAGGCGCGGGCCAGCCTGATGGCATGCATAGTCGCCTCAGAACCCGTGTTGACTAGCCTGACCATTTCCGCACAAGGTACCACTTTGCATATCATTTCTGCCAGCCTGACCTCCTTCTCCGTCGGAACGCAAAAGAGCGTGCCACTATCAAGCTGCGATCTGACGGCCTCTATCACTGAAGGGTAGCTGTGGCCCAGCACCATAGCGCCGTAGCCCATACAATAGTCTATGTACGTCTTGTGATCGGCGGTAGTGATCTTGCTTCCTCTTGCAGAATTGGCAAAGAATGGGTAAGGATCGTAAAATCGTACTGGGCTGTTGACTCCTCCGGGAAGAACCTTCTTTGCCCTGCCATATAGCTGTTCAGATTTGTTCAAGTTGATATAAGTATGAGCTCAATCAAGTCATATAATAATTGTAAGGGTCGATTTCCTGCGAATATATACACCAAACCCGGTTTTTCGGGGGGTCTTTGCAACGCTCAAATCATTGCCAATGATGGCTCGTCAGTAACTGTGGCATTCAAAGATACTGCTATTGGTGTACGAGTCAAGCTTCTTTTCTCGCTTTCTTGCTTCTTACAGTCCTAAAGCTGGAAGATCTGCTTGGCGATGTTCTACTTGATAATGAGGATCGCACGTCGACTACCACACACGCTTCTAGCTCGCATTGGCGCTCTCCGAGGTGGCGCACATTATCTTTTGTCCTATAGGCGACGCTTTCCTGACCATGTTTGCGACGTTCAACCAATCTATGTTTCTATTCTTTGAACTCTCATCATTATCGGAAGGTTCCTCTACCGCTGCCTGGTTCTTCCCATTACTTCGGAGTCAAAATTGGGTGGATTGCTACCGGTCGGCCCTGCCTGAGTGCAAGTCGGTTCAGAAGCTACACATGTATGTCAACAGAAGTACTAGTAATAGCAATAGTGAATTCAGAGTATTTACTCCTGCTGGTACTATCCATCGCAAATCTATCATCTGCAACAGTTACACAAGCGTACTAACGATCGGAATGTTTTGCTGCTGTACAACACCATTTCACTGTGCCAACAAGTAGAACCTGCATTGGTTCTCTTGGCAATACCGGTTTTGTACACAATTTACCCTAAATTCTCTTCAGATTGCCCGCAAGGCAGAATAGGAAAGAAGCCCATAGAATCGCAGACGACGCGTAGAGTTTCCTGTTTCGTATACTCCTGCAAATCCTAATTAAATGGAAAGCGGCAGAAACAACCGCACGCAAGAATGTCAGTGGCATTTTCCACCATTATAGACGACTTCCGGTTAAACGTCGAGAGAAACCGCGAGGTGCTGAGGGCCGCCCTCAAGAGGAGCCCTCAGTTAGCATACCAGAAGGTGAACGAACTGGCGCTCTTTGTAGGATCCCGCTATAACGTCAACCTGCAACTGCATTTTCCCGAACCGGCCAAGATTTCTGACATTGGTTCATACGGAGTCGAGAACGTAGGGATCGTGGTAGACAAGTGGCGCAAGACCTTTCCAGTACCAAGGGAGATGGTCAAGCAAAAGGCCGCCGAGCTTATTGGTAGCAACGTCAAGCCCCAAGATGCCTATATGTACGAGGGTAAGGAAGGCGTCAGGATCGTAATGCCGGAAGGCAGGATCGAGGTGCTCCCAGGCTCGGTCCATTTCTGGTGCACTATAGATGAAAAGGTCAGGGCGTATGCTGACTGGCTTGCAGAGAACGTCTATTTTACAGTTACAAAGAAGACTTGACGCATAGATTTTTTCCCAAACGTTATTGCTTTCTTAATGGTCGGATAAGCGATGTCGCCTCCAAAAGCAATAGCTGCCAATAAACTTGCATTTGTTATTGCAGCCGCTGCGGCTTTTGCAGGCACTGCCATGTTTGTCTTGACGGTGATGGTGGCTCCATCACTCACAGACGGCAACAGGGAAAGGGAACCGGAATTGGACATTAATGATAGGTTTGGAGTCAGAAAGATCTATGAGACCAAACCCGGCGGCCAGGAATGGTATTTCAACTCAACCAACCCTCGAGATGGCCTTTCAATCAGCCCTGCGGCTGCAGAGCTGCACCGCGGGTCAGGGGCATGGAGGATAGGGAGGGAGACTGACACCAACAATACCGGACTTCGAATGTATGTCATTTCAAAAGACAGCTATGCCAACTGGCGGGATGTCGAGATGACCGGTTACGTCAAGCTAGAGTCGTATACCTTTGAGGAAGAGTTTGCATGGGCAGTAAGAACTGGCAAGCATACCTCGGATGACCCTTGTGACGGGACCGCATATTATGGAGCACTTTCGTTTACAGGCAGCGCGTGGTTCCAGAAGGAAGTTGCACATGTCGAAGGCGGATATACTAACAAGCGCTACAGCGACATCACCGTCGAGCCTCTGAAAGGAAGGTGGGTTGGAATCAAGATGATCGCCTACAACATCCCTCAGGGAGTAAAGCTGGAGTTATGGATCGACGACAAGGCGGAAAACGACTGGTTCAAAATCGACGAAACCGTCGATTCTGGCGGGTGGAGCAGCCAAGTTGAATTATGTGGACGGGAGACCGACCACATAATCTCAGAGCCCAGGCCGCGAGTAATTTTCAGAGTGGACAATGCAACATTTGAGATGAAAAACCTGAGCGTCAGGGAAATAATTCCACAACCGGCCGGATAGGATTGCTACTGCCTACTAGATGGCAGTAGCAGAGGCCTGAAATGCTACTCTTACCCCATTTGCGCACGGACGAGTTCGTACTGGTACTGCAACTGGTCTTGTTCATCATAGACTTCTGCTTTGACCGGGAGGGGCATATCTCTGACCACCCAGATCCTGCTCGTGTTTTCTTCTAGCTTGTAGCTCAGCACAAAGGCGTCAAAACTTCCAGCCTGAGTGTTTACCGTCTCCTCGCCTGTCACCCTGACAATAACCTGTGACGATTCATAGAATATCTGCTGCCATGGCGCACCTACCACAAGATACTTCGGGCTGTTGCCATATTCCCAGTCGCGGACAGCAAAGATCGACTCTTGTATGGGCTCAAAGTATTGCCTGAAGGAGCTGTCTAGCTGCCCCTCGCGTGTCAGCTCTCTGGACATCCTGACAGTATTTTCTACCACAGGCTCAGTCCCATTTGCCACCGTAAACATCACATTCCAATAGTCTCCGGCATCTTCAAAGACCATCGACACAATAGCTGACTGGAGGGAGCCAACCTCGGAATTTGCAGTCACGACATAGTCGAGCTCCATCCCATCGCGCATGTTGTTGCCCACAACCCAGATGTCATCCTCAGTGGGCGGGTCAAATACCGGTCCACCCGGACCAGCGAATCCACCACCTGCAGCAATAATACCCAAGCTCACTCCTACACCAACTACGGAAAAAATCACAGTCATCACGAGTACGCGCTGCTTTGGAGACACGATGCAGATCCGGTGCTAGAGGTTATTTAAGGATAGGTCTTATACTACTTTTCAATATCTGGTGTGACGTATTCGCCGATCTGGTTGTATATTTTCAGGAAGCGGTTACCTTTGTCTGTGGTCTTGTAGACTTGGTCTCCTTCGATATACTCCAACAGTCCGTTTTCAACTAACACTGACAGGTATTCTTTGAGCTGCGCGTACGACAGGAATGCCTTGTACATTATCTTAGTTTTTGTGACACCGCCGTTCGCGGCTTCTAGAATTTGAGCAGTTATGTCGGTTCTGCTTCTATACTTCATGGGTATCGTAGTTACCGACGTTGATAAAAGCATCTCGAGTAAATCCTATAGAACAATATTCGCTCTAAGTACGCACATACAAAAGAAAAGTGGATTAGGCAGGAGCTGTTGTTGTCGTCTTGTCCTTTGCAGCTTCCCTTCTGATAGATTCCTTCATGGTCTGAGCCGCATTGAGAGCAGTATTGCCGGTTTCCTCTGCCGCGCTTATTGTTTCACTGATTATGCCTTTCTGCTTCAGCTCCTTTGCGACTTCGTTTATTTCTCTGGCGCTGTCGCGCGCAGCCAGTGTGGCCTCGCGAACTGCCTCTGTTAGTTCTTCGATTGCGCCGCTCTGCCTGATTATCCTTACAGATTCTCGCATTCTGGCTGCCTCTTCCCTGATCCGCTTTGCAATATTCTTGATCGCTTCAGCTGTCTGCTCTGGCGTCATTTCCTTAATGCTGGTTGAGGTGCCAGAATTACTGTGACTTTCAGTAGTGGACATGAGATTAATATGATATTATCGTATAAAAGAAGAGCCATCACCATTATCTCTGCTCGCTGATTGCGCTCCTTGTTTCACGTATCGCCTCTTCTGCATCGTGGATAATGCCGTCCTTCTTTGACTCTGCTATTGTGAGCTTTAGCTCATCGACGAGGGCAGAAATTGATCTGAGCATCTCCTTAATGGCATCAATCGTCTCGCCCATGTTACCGCCACCCGATCCAACTGATTTTAAGGTCTCTTTGGCAGATCTGATTGTCTCCCGTGTTTCGTCAAGGATGCCTGAGCTCTTCATCTCGGCTGTAATTTTTTCCATCCTTGCGCTCGTGTTATCTAAGGACTCAATCATCTTGCGCATGTTCTCTATGTTTGTGACCATGGCAGGATCCTTGAGTGATTCGATTATATCGCGGGCTGTCTTGGCCACTTCACGGATCTTTTCTAGCGACTCTTGCACATCTGGAGAACCGAGTTCTCTGATTATCTCGACAGCGTCAGATGCGGTTTCCTTGATATCTTTTAGCTTTTCAGCCATTCACAGTACTATTGCGTTCCCGGTTAATTGTAGAGCGGTAAAAGTTTCCGGTGTTAATTCTATATAACAAGTATTGTTCTATCGTTGCTTGCTCATTCTTACTATCCTGTCCCACAGCTTGTCAGGGACCGGCATCACCGAAAGTCTTGGAATTCTTACTAACTCCCAACTTGAAAATGCAGGATCCTTTTTTATTGCATCAAGTGTTACTGGTTTCCCGAGCCTAACTATTGGCCTGACATCGACTACTGTGAGCGATTTGTTATTTGGATCAGGGTAAGGATCTGACATTATCTCCATTATCCCCACTACTTGCTTCTCGGCTCCAGTATGATAAAAGAACGCTCTGTCGCCATTTTTAACGCTTTTCAGGTACTTGAGGGCAAGATAGTTTGTAACTCCATCCCACACTGTCCTGCCGTCCTTTTCAAGTTGTGAATAGCTGTACGCAGAGGGTTCTTGCTTGAACAGCCAATATGCCATATGCCATAGCTATAGCGGTCGTATGGTAAAAAATCATACGACGTCAGTGCTCTCGTATAACTGACTAAGCCCTGCGTATCTAATCGACTCCTGACTACAACTTCATCCCGACAAACATGTTGATCGACGCCTCCGGGAATTCTCCTCTGCCATGTTCCTCCGGTAATTCCTTGCTATCACACACACGCATGCACACATACACACATACATGACCAATGATTCGTTGTAAGAGTGGCACCAGTTGTTGACCATGTACGGGAGGCGATGACATGGGGCAAGCTAAACGCAGCTCCGTCAAACCTCCTTGACAGACCGCTCAGTTGTGCAACAATGCAGACTCGGAAATAACCAATATATACCCATATACGATTTTCAAATGTGGAAATGCCTGAGAGAAAGATTCTCGCCTCTTTTTTGACACTTACACTTTTTGCCGTAGTGATGATTTTTGCATCTACTTTGCCCAGTGCATTTGCACACGGGGGACACCAGCCACCCCCCGCTGATTTCGAGGGCAAGAAAGCGAGCCTCTTTGTTTCGCTTGAACCTCTGGTAGTGACCAATACTGGCGATCCTGTATTTATCAACGCGAGGTTCTTTGATGAAAATACCAATGAGAACTTTAGGGAAGTGACGTACAGGGTCTTTTTCAAGAAGGACGGCAGGGAGATACCGATCCTGACTGAAGGGGGCCAGTTTGGAGGCCAAGGATTTTTCTATGATCCCGAGGGCGACTTGCGGATCAGGGTGGTTCCAAGGGACACTGAAAACGCGGTGGCAAGAGGAGAGGCGGAGCCACAGTTTGGGGGCATATGGAACAGAGGTGGGCCGGTGACCATTGAAGGACCAATCTTCAATGAACCTGGACTGTACAACCTCTTTATAGAAATACACACGGTGGGAACGACAAAAACTCAGGTATCTCCTGTGCTCCAGTATGACGTGTGGGTTACACCTGGCCGCGAGGAAACGATAGACGCGGAAGGCCAGCAGATCAAGGTCAGGAACTATTATGGCGCTATCGATAGCTCAAGATATGACCCGGAAACCAACACGATCGAGTTCTCGATGCCGTTTGATTGGTCGTCTGACTTGCCAAGCAGGATTGGTATGCTCCATACAGAAGTATTCATACCCAAAACACTTTCTGAATTTAACAAACAATCGCTCAACGCGACGGTAAATGGCATCAGCGTACCGGTGGCAGTTGACACAATTACCCCAGAGGCCACAATCGTGCACTTTACGATCTCGAAGATCAACCTCGAGAACATAGCTCAGAGAGTCGTATCTGAAGGCAGGACGCCAGACAAGGCTGTATTTACATTGAGCCCTCCGACCAGTGAAGTGAAAATAGCGCAAGTGTCTGCAAACTCTGATAACTACAAGGTTTCCTTCACGTGGCCAGAGCAAATATTTCCCCAAGAGCCAGTAACGTTCGGTATCAGAATAACTGACAACTCTGACCAGCCGTTGAACGCAGCGACGTACGAGTTTGTCATATTGGATGCGAACGGTAATGAAGTCACGCGTGCCGGTGGAGTAACCACACCGGAAGGGGTCTCGTCACAGGATGTCACTTTCGATACGACAGGGTCGTTTACAGTCAGATTGGATAAGATAAGGGGCAGTAGTGAATCGATCCAGTCTAGCATTACAGTGGTTCCAGAGTTCCCAGCAGGCATTGCAGCAATTGTAGCCGCTCTTGCTGTTGGAGCAGTGATCGCTGCCAAGAGGGCTTCTCTGCTGGGTAAGACGTATTAGGTACGCTGCACAAACTAGAACGGCGTCTTTACACATGTCTGAAGAAGAGAAAAAAGAGGGCTACTTCAGGCTGTCGGAAAAGGAGATACACGAAGAGGTGCGCAAGCTTGACGGCTGGGAAGTTGTAAACGGTAAGATAAGCAGGACGTTTGTGTTTGATGATTTCGTTCAGGCGTTTGGCTTTATGACAAGGGTTGCAATAGAGGCGGAAAAGATGAATCATCACCCAGAATGGACCAACGTCTACAACAGAGTCAAGATTGACCTAGTCACGCACGATGTCGGTGGCATCAGTAGCTACGACATCAAGCTTGCACAGACAATAGACAGGCTTGCGAAAGTCTGATACTTGCTGTAACAGGTTCCATATAACATTCTTTCAATCCGCTTACTTGGAATCATGCAAATATTATCGTCATGTTTACTGTGGAAGTAGCACGGCAGACATCGTGACAGAATCACTTCTTGATTAGGTAGTCGAAGTGATATTTGGGCTGCCAGGAAATGGCATAAATGGTTTTATCAGTGTAGTCTTTCTGCAAACGTCCAGTAACACGCTATTGTTACGTTTTATGCGTACGCTGGCAATCGTTTTTTTGCACATAATGCCCATTTTTTGCGTAATTAAAAGCAGTATTAAATGGCCTACGCAGCAAATCCGCCATGGATAATAGGGTAAAGGTTGGGATTTCCGTCGCAATAGTCATCGCAGTTATTTTGACTTCAATGCCCACGCTTGAACTATCGTTCGCTGGAAACAGCGGCAGCTCAGAGGCTAAATCCAATGTCATCAGGATCGGCTATTTCCCAAACCTCAATCATGCGCAGGCAGTCATTGGCCTCGGTAACGGCTACTTCCAAAGAGCTCTTGGTGACGACGTTGAGGTAAAAACCCAAGTATTCAACGCGGGTCCTTCAGCCATCGAAGCATTGTTTGCCAACCAGGTCGATGTGACCTACGTCGGACCAAACCCTGCGATCAACGGATACATGCAGTCTGATGGTAGGGCCCTAAGAATCATTTCCGGTGCGGCCAGCGGAGGGGCAGTATTTGTAGTTAGGAACGACGCGGGTATCAATTCAGTAGAAGACTTGGCCAACAAGAAGTTCTCTTCTCCCCAGCTTGGAAACACACAAGACGTTGCGTTGAGGAAGTACCTGCTTGACAATGGCCTCAAACCGAAGGAAAATGGCGGCAATGTCGAAATACTCCCCGCAAAGAACGCCGACATCGTAACGTTGATGGCAAAAAAAGACATCCATGGTGCATGGGTTCCGGAGCCATGGGGGGCAAAGCTGGTGAAAGAAACTAACGGCAGGATTTTCCTCGATGAAAGGGACCTGTGGCCCGATGGTCAATTTGTTACTGCACATATTATTGCCAGAACCGACTATCTGGAAAGGAATCCGGAAATAATCAGCAAGCTGCTGGAAGCGCACGTATCGATAACCCAGTGGATAAATGAAAACCCTGACGAGGCGATCACATTGTTCAACGAAGAACTACAAA
>DATLXY010000362.1:0-9233 GCA_035575335.1 Nitrososphaera sp.
GTGTTACCCGACCCAGTAACCACCAGAGTATATCCTGACCTACCTGCTATCCTCCAGTCGTTGCCCTCCTTCTTTACCTCGCCGAGATGAATCCCATCTAGGTTCTGAGTCTTAAAAAGTATAGTCGCATCCTCTGAGAACTTTCTGAACGTCTTGTCATCGTTGAACGGGAATGGCGGGACTGCGATCACGACTCCCACTTGAAATCCTCTTTTTGTGCTCAGCTCGATATTGTTATCACCGTTTGCAAGCGAGTAGAGGAACTTGTCCCACCTGCTCGTGATTCCCTCCATCTGGATGGACAGAGTGGGATATCCAAAACGAGATGTGAACTCGAGAGGGTATATGCCAGTTCCGTTCGCGATACAGTTAACATCAATATAGCCAACGTAGCCCGACGCAGCAAGCATCGACTTCATCTTCTCAAGCGTCAGCTCGAATATTCTGCTGTTCTGAAGCCATAGCATGAGAGTCCCCATTTCGCCGGTGCTCGGGCCAATGTTACCGGGAAACAGGCGCTTGTGCTCAAAGTTGATGTTTATGGGTCTGATGAATTCTTTCCCGTTAAAGAACGCACCTGCCGCAACCTCGACACCGGAGGAATATTGTTGTATCTGGAATATCTTGATCTTGTTTGACCAGTACTTCTTGTAGTGGGCAAGGACGTTTATCACATCATTCCCATCTTCTTCTTGGCCTACGAAAAGAAGCTCCTTCTCGTTCTGCGCCTTTCCGCTTGGCTTTATGACATATCTTCCTGGCTTGCTCTGTACAAACTTGATGGCCGCTTCGAAATCAGAAAAGTTCCAGTTGGGAAGCACCGAGACGCCTGCTTTGGCGAGTTCTTGTTGGCCAAATTCTCTCTCATTTTCGAGCCTATCGGTATAGGCACTGCCTCCGACAACTTTTTTTCCTTCAGACCTTAGCTTATCTGCAATCCGCCCAAACCCAATGTCATCAAAAACTATCATGTCAGCCCAGCCGAGCTGATCTTCCCAAGAATCTACTTTTTCTACAAACCCATCCCCGACATCCTTTTCATTTGCGCTCTCAACGAAAAATTTCACTTCATTTCCTTCCTGTGTCACGACGTAGGCAAGATCGACACTAAGAGCCTCCGGCGACACAAAAAGGAAGTTCACACCTTTTGTACAATACCGTAGTAATTTAAAAAAGTATTTTGACATGCCAGCAATTCTTTAATAGAGTCGAATTCTTTTTCATACTCATGGCTGAAGCATTCGTGCTCATCAACTGCGACCTTGGAACAGAAGATGCAGTCATCAAAGAACTGAAATCGATAAATGGAGTTTCTGAAGTAAAAGGCGTGTTTGGCGTTTACGATGTGATCGCGAAAGTTAATGCACCTTCTGAAAGCGATATAAAAAAATTAATTGGAAAAATCCGCTCAATGGAAAGTATCAAATCAAGCCTTACGATGATGGTCATCGAGGGTCAGGGTGATTAGATTCTCGATAAAATTCAACTTAGGCTTTGAGGTGAACAAGGTCTTCGGAAAAGAGTCTCCGATGATTCGTCCAGCCAAGGTGTGGGTTGTGTGAACCCTGATGCACAATAGACAGGCGGGATCCAAATGGTTATGAATTTTAAGCTGTGCCAGTTACACAAATCGCTCTCATTTATATCTTGTTGATTCTTTCCAACGGGGTTGGAATCAGCTCTGCACCATTTTTCGAGCACTTATCGGGAGTCGACTACTAGTGTATCGTAATTCAACTCTTCGTTGAAGGCGACCATATTGGTATCATAGACTTCGCCGTCTCCGATCAAGATAGTCCCTGAATCTTCAATTCTTATAACGTTTGTCCCCCTTTCGCCTTCTATTTCATATGAGTCAAAAGTTTGATTTCTTATCGTGATTGAGGATCCTCTGCTCATATAGTATTCAGATCCTACGGCCGTAAAGCCATTGTTTTCCAAAACATTGTCTTGACTCCTAACAGACGCAATGCCGCGTTCTGCCCCGGTTATGGAGTTGTTGCGTACAATGTTATTCCTGGTTACGCCGTCATCAGGGTTGGTTGGGGAGAAGAGCGAAATCCCCCTTTCAATGGCTTCTATCTTGTTCTCTGTGATCTCGTTATCCCGTGACTCCGAGACTATGATGCCAACTGTCTCGTCGTATATGGTATTGTTTCTTACGACTGAATTATGCATGTTTCTTGAAAGAAATATGGCAGTCTTTATGTTGTCGTGTATTCGGTTTTCTTCGATGAGGATATTGCGGCAATCCAGTGAACATATAACACCAATTGGGTTGTGATGGAGGTGGTTGTTGACTATTACCATGTCAGTCGTTCCTGTGTGCGGGTCTAAAGCATATTTCACATTATCGTAATACTCATTTCCGTTAATTATTATGTCAGAAGCTCCACTGGAGTAAAACGCCATCCACATATGGTGGAATTTGCTGCTTACAATTGTGATATTGCGGGAGGGTTCACCGAAAACATCAAAGCCTCTTTTCCCCGGCTCGTTGTAACCCAAATAGCCAAATTCGGAATTTGATATGAAAACCCCGTGGCTTTCTTTGATGCGCACAAAAGCACGTTCAATCGAGCCGTCAGAAGTCTGACCTATTTCTTGACCCTCGACACTCCAAGACGTTATCACTGAATTATTGATGTGCAGTCTTCCGCCGTCTATTATGATACCATGGGCACCCATTATTTTCAGCCGCGAGCCCGCGGTATCGATGGTCAGGGTAGCACCGTTAACGACAAGTATGTCTGCGTTCAGGATCCATTCCGTACCATTCGCGGCAAGTGCAGAATCCGCTCCACGCTCATCCGCGATATCCTCCTGAATTGTCTCGATACTGGCGTCGCATTCCACTAGAATGGTTTTTCTATCAATGCTGTACGAAGCACAGGCCTGACTGTCAGACCGTTGCTGTCCAAAACCTTCAGTAAGTGGGGCGAGCATCAGGCAGGATCCTATACTGAAAATGAGGTATGAAACGAAGGTTGTCATTATTCCTATCTAAGAAATAGCCGCTTTAACGTATTCTTATGTCGTGTTTTGGATAGTTCGGAATAATGACATAAATCAATCGTAGACATTTTGCTCATTTATCTGCATCTAGCAATGTTTTCGGAGTAGCGAATCCATAATCCGCCATTGGCCGGGGACTGATCTCCTTGAAGAAAGCGTCTGCAAGCAAACAGTACAAAATCTGTTATGACAATTCTGCGGTCATCCCATATAACCATCGTATGCGTAATAACAGCTATCTCTTCAGTCCAGTTAATGCAGCGGAGGGTGAGGAAGTGCCAACAACTGTGGCTCAATTCATTCACGGAGGTAAAGACAAAGGTGGCGGCCCCGCTGTCAATACTGGCATTATTCCTTCTGTGCTACCCCCAGAGGCGATTCCAACACCTATACTCCAAAACAAAATTGCGTGTATTGTTGTCTCTATCCGAATTCATTGGGGCTATCAGCTGATCAGATCCTGGCGAACAGACTATAGCATAGAGCGCAGTAGTGTCAATCCCTAGTGGAGTTAGGCAACCTCTAAAAGGATCCCCTGCTGTAATACGCTAATCGTGTGACCGACCCTTACTATCTATCTTTATGATGGCTCAGTAAGGTCAAGCTCTTATGATTCGTCTTCCCCTCTTGGGGTTATTCTCAGCAAGTCGCCGCCATACAGAAGGAGGTATAGATATCCGTCCGGTCCTACTTCTATGTCTGTGATGCTGCGGAATCCTGTCCCGAAGACCACCCCGGCAAGCTCGGTATCATTATCAGCTACTTTGTCAGCAAGAGGTCCTTCAAGGATCAGTTCAGTTCTGTCTTCAGTAAGATCAAAATGGTATAGTATCCCGTCATTTATGTCTCCTACAAAAAGATCATTCTCATACCGTTCTCCGAGCGCCGTAGAATTTAGGAATTTTATAGCTGTCACGCCCACAGGGTCTTGCCAGACAAACTCCGGGTCACTGTATCTGCCCCTTTCATCAAAATCCTCCAAGTCTTCATCTATTTCAATGGCTTCATTTTCTTCTGAGGATGCCAATCCCTGTACATCTGCCCATCCGCTGTTGAATCCAGGTTCTACCAAGTTTATCTCATCACCGTAGTCGGGACCGTTTTCGGTATCCCAGAGATTTCCAGTTACGGGATCGATGTCTAAGCCAAAGCTGTTTCTTATGCCATACGCATAGTAGTACTCTCTCATATCTGATTCATCATCGCTTGAACCAAGGGGCGGATCAGGCAGCGGATTACCGTCAATGTCTATTGCAAGTATGCCACCTGTTCCATCAGGCGGAGGACCTTCATAATTCTCGGATTGACTTCTACGGTGGTCCAGATCGCCTATCATGAGATAGATAACAGGAGTTTTCAGAGTCGGATCGTCGCTATTGATGGTATTATTAATAATGTATGATATCAATAATGGACCACCATTGTAACGTGGTCCAGGCCTAGCAGGAAGATCTAGGAGGAGCTCAGGATTGATAAGCCTGCCACCATTTTCATCGCCCACAAACTCATATCTGTATAGACGATTGCCGGCTGGTACCACACCTAAAGAGTCATCACCATCCAACCCGCCACCAGATTCGGTAAAATAGAGGAATACATACGTAGTGCCTCCATACTTGAGCATGGCCATGCCTAGTAGACCCCTTTCGTTAGTTCCGTTATTGTTTGCAACCTGAACATCAATAACCGGTGTATCCTGAATCTCTCCATTAATCACTCTTCGCACTTGACCGGTGTCCTTCTCTGCGACCAGAATGTCATCAGGTCCAAGGAAAGCCATTGCTGTCGGATAGTTAAATTCCTCATCATCTTCAAGAACGCTTTCTACCTCAAGAGCCGGATCTCTCAGCAATATTTGATTAGAACTAATAGGCAATGGCTCAAAAGAATCTTGATATAGAAAAGAAGAATTGTTTCCTGTTATTGATGGCGTTATCAGTGGACTTACCACAAGAAACAACCCTCCATACAAAGATAACATTTGTCGCAGTTTGTTAGACAATACAACATCGTGAATCTGTATTGTGGATTTATGCATTATGAAGTATGTCGTAATATGATTACTTGAGCAGAAAGTCGCGGAAATTGATGCTTTATACCAACATGGAGAAGAAATTTGTGTTTATATATTCGGTTCAGTACGTTCTTTTTGACACATTCGAGTTGGAGAAAGATGTGAGGTACTTGTCCGGATCTTGAATATCTCTGCTATTGTTTTCTTAGTGACTATCAGGAGCGGCCAATGTGTGCGATACGATTCTCATTCATCCTTACCTAATTTGCGAAACTTTGAGAAGCCGTCACAACCCATCATTATTTCTTTTCGAGCAGATTCTGGTATGGACCTCATATAGATCCCGGTATAGAGCCGCGTAGCTATGTGTCATCTTTAGGACTGATGTTCTTGGAGTCGAGCTCCCGCGTTAAACGACGGGGTCGTGACGGGCGGTCATACAATGAATGTTCGCCACTTACCAGATAAAGATAATGTCGCCTTCGCCGGCCGGCCTTATTGTCAGATCCCCGTCGCCCTAGAATTCCGCTCCTCTATGCTATTGTCTTTTTTCTTCAACAATCACCATTACTGGGAAAACCGCGCGTACAGGTGCTGTCTAACATATGGCCGAACTAGAAACTAGTCGTGGATACTTTGGCTGTCATAGGCGTACCACACGGCCGCGGGACAATGTTGAAAACTATTTCCAAAAGTCGCGAAAAATTTGTTAATGAGTGGCAATCTGGCGTTAAGGCGATGCCTGCCAAGGTGAAATTCGCGATAAAAGAGGAGAGGATGGTTGACGTTCCGCAGCGTGTGGTGCGCGCAGGTCCCAACGCGATCGAGGAGTGGCTAAAAACAAACAACGTGAGGTACGAGCGCGTCGTAACAAAAAGGAAAAAGGTGAGGAAAGAAGTCGCGGATTAGGTCTGATTCCCATACTGCCACTCCGTTCCTTGTATTGTCTTGGAGCATCGAACCTTAACCTTGTAATTCTGGCTGTCGGTCGACGCCCCTTTGGTTTAGGGGGTAGCTGCGTGTTCCGCCGATCAGTCGGGTTGTTTTTTTTTTTGTTTGCCTTTTTCTCAGCAAACGGTAATGTAACCAACGCTGGGCCGAAGGTCAAGGAAATGAAAAACAAGCACTTGCTGAGTAACTTACGCGAAAACCATGTAAATGAGAGTACTGCGTATGTCCAAGCACCCCGGCAGTGAAGAACTAGACTTAAACAATCCTGCTCGCAGATGATCTCTAAATCTGCATATCTCAGTCTGAGCCGGGGCATTAAATTTTGAGGCCGGAGTGTTATATCCGGCGACAGAGAATCTTCTATAGAACAACTAGAAGAGGTCTGGCATTATGAAAATCCGCATTGTAAAAAGCTACGCGGATTTGACATGCTGCGTGAATAGGGTTTGCTGCAGGAATGATGCCATTTTCATTTGTTCTGTGTCGGCTACCGCCTTCTTGTTCGTAGCCGCGGCAAGAGCAATGGATACTATCTTCACTCGAGAAAAGACATCGCTCTTAGCACGAGTGAGATAATGGCGTTCATTACTACAGCTGACTGTCCTTATCAAATAGCGATTTGCTTCCAACTTGTCAGTGTACGAACCTAGCACCTTGCTTTCGTCAAGAATCTCTATCAACATAACATGGCCTCTGGTAGACGAACAGATAATCGAATTGCCAATGTTTTCAATGGATCCTTCTGCTGGTCGTTCATTGTCAAAGAATGCAGTAGGTTCTTGAAGATGAAATAGCTTCCAGCTTATGGAAGGAACAGAATAAAAAAACAATTCGGGTTTCACCACCCTCAATTCCGACAAGAGGCTTCAGCTCCTTCGTGGAGAGCAGGGCCTGTGCTGTCAGATGACCGCTTGGACCGGATTATCTCCCTGCTCAGTAACGGTGAACATGGATTGTAGGCAGAGAAATTCTCTAGTGCGCGTGGGGCGGAGGAGCGCTACTTTTGGCCAGAGCTTCATTGAACGTACCGGAAGCCTTTTCGTGGAACTCCAGGTTCGACTGGTCAACCTTGATTGCCTGTGGAGGACACACCGAGACACATGCCATGCACCAGATGCAGTCATGTTCTCTGATTGGGTCTGCCTTGTCGGTGAAGTCCTTGCGCTCTTCTTTGACAGAGCTACCGGTACCTGCACTGGTAGCATTTGCCATTTGCACGGCAGGGACGTCATTCTCCGTTCTGTACCACTGGAACACTTGCACCGGACAGGCCTCGATGCACGCACCATCTGCAACACAAGAATCCCAGTCGACTGCAACCATTGTTCCATGGACGCCGATCGGGACAAGTTCCTCCCCTCTGGATTCATAGGCCTTCTTCACTTCTTCATTTTGTGAAGCTTCTGCCAGCCTTCCCGGTCCCCATACAAAATGGAAATGCTCTCCGTCTGAATGCATGTGTTTGCCTATTGGCTGGTGATTTCTCGGAAAATCTGCGTCAATTGGCATCTGTGTGAAATATGAAATACAAGGCTATTATAGGTTGCATATTCTCCTGTCTACGTATACATGCTTTGGAGATCTATCCGTCCAGGGGAAACTGCAACTCATTCTATTCTAATTTCCTTCCCTTTCGGCTTCGTTTTCTTGCTAAAAGTAATTTCAAGAATGCCGTTTTTGTAACTAGATTTTACAGATTCGATATCTGCATCCGCTGGCAGATCGATCACTTTGTGGTATTTTCTTTCAGCTTTTTCTCTGGTAGATATCTCGACCTGATTCTCATAGGCATTTATTCTGATATCTTCCTTGTTTACACCAGGCATTTCAACTACCACCTTGACCTCCTTGTCGGTTGTAACGACATCCGATAGGGGTTCTCTCTCTGACGTAAGAAGGGGCATTCCTCCTGTGGCGCCAAAACTCGGCCTTAAATTACCAAATTCTCTCACATGCGGCTTGCCATCTGGCCCTACAGTGATCGAATAGCCATATACTATTGGACCTATTTCTCTTACTTTGCTCCCTGCTGGAGATTGATATTCTCTTACCAGATCTTTGGGTAATCGTTCAATATCTTGAATCGTTTCCTCAAACATCCTTTCCATTTCTCTCCGCATCTCCTCGAATTCGCTAAAAATGCTTCTGCGACCGCCTGGTCCAAACCACCATCTGCCTCCTGCGAATCTCTTTAACCACTCATCAGGTTCTCTATTCCACATCTAGCAATTCACCGGAGCGCATTTGCCAACAAACAATTTACGCGTTGGTGTCAGAGTTACCATAAATTTTTTCATGGTATTTGTAACGGTACTAATGGCATAAAAAATCCAAGACGAAAACCAAGGTTGTTTAGACAAAAGCTGCATCTGAGATAACGGCATGGGTAATAAATTGTGTCGAATCCTTCACGATTCCTCGCAGATCGGTTGACGTAGATAGGCACTTTATCCATGTAATCAACAATGGGTATTGCAAGATAATTGTCGAGTAGCAAGGCTTTTTATGCTAGATGGTTGAAAATACCCGATACAACTCCGGCCAAAGCATCCGCCTGTAGAGTATCAAGTGTAGAACTCTAATCTCACGGATACTGAAATCAAGCCTCACGTCCCGATGAACATTTAGAAAAATATGACATACTATACAATCGAGGGATGACAAAGACAGCCACTCGAGGAAGAATTCAGAAAGACAAAGAGTTGGCGGTGATCAATGCTTTCTGTCTGGCATGATTATGCAAAGTCGTCTAAGAAATGATGACTAAAGCCGTAGTTGGGATCTGGACGTTGTTGTTATTGGCAGCAAAATTTCTTCTACCGGAAACCCCTTAGTAAGTACTACAGCGAGAGCCTGGATGTCACCAGAGAGATAGGCCTAATTGTGACTGAGGACTGAGTTGGCCTCCTTCGTCAAATCGCCCACTACCTCCATGTTGTCTAGCGCGTCGAAAGGGAGTGGTTCATTATGACCGGCTAATAGGGTGGCCAAGGTTTATTGCGAATTTTCATTCTAAATTCAGCACTGTTAAAATCCTACAAATTGCCTGACGACATATCATTGTGATGGGGACTTATTATTGACAATACTATGGCACAGCCCTCGTGATAATATTTTCTATGTTTCCCATTAGAGATAATGTTATCGGTTGGTTTGAAGTCCCGTCTGCAATGTCTACACAAGCCGTCCTGTTTTCTGTCAATCTCATTAATTATGCGCGCCCGGATCTTGCGGTTTGAGATGTTTATGACCC
>DATLXY010000363.1:0-2142 GCA_035575335.1 Nitrososphaera sp.
TAGATGGCTAGTGGCTCAGATACTTGCCGACAAAGTACAGGCAAGAAAGAGCCGCCTGAGGGTCAAGGGTCTCAAAGTCGAGGATAAAGAAAAGATCAAAGAAGCTATAGCAATCAGTGTCCAAAATGGCAGATACACTACTAGAGAAATTGGGATAGACATAGACAAAGACCATCGCACTATAGACCTGTAGCTGAAATGGAAAGGGAAGGAAGGTGGGGGAATCAAGCGCGATGCCAATGACTACATCGTCATTTCGTTACAAAACCAAATAGCTCAACAGTATCAGAGGTTCGATAAGGAACCGTTCAAGCAGTTGCCGTTTATTCAAAAATGGATAACCTACCTAAAGTCTCGCAAAATTCCTGTCAGTAGAATCAGGTGCATGACAAACATGATCCACGAGTATCCGACCGGCTGATGGTCATGCCTGAAACTATTGTTAGCTTTGCAGTGCCAGTAGACGCGGCAAAGTGAAAAGAGATAGCTATAGAATACTGCCAAAAACTTTCTGGCATGGTTCAACTCTGCATACCCTCAGATGCAATGGACGAGAAATATCAATACATTTCGAAGGTTCCTTTCGGCGCACATCAACTTTACACATGGTGAAGGCAAGCGCTCTGGGCTGTCAAATACGCCAGAAAAGCTTGTAGAATACAAAGACACCATGCTCACACCGGAGCAGATAGAGAAGATAAACAATAGACTGGAAAATGAAGGCCACTAGCTATCTTGGAACTTTATGAACATGGACCTGCATACCAGGGTTAGAGCCTTTGCAATGGCATAGATGAGCTGGGATAGAGTATAGTGGTGTCACCTGTCTTTAGAGTGGAGCAGTTTGAGCCCAAGATAAAGAAAGGCTCATGGTATCTTCTTGTAAGCGATGGCATAGTGGGTCAAGTACCCGACTGAAGAATGTAAGACTGTTGTTGAAACTGCTCACGATAGATTGCCAAAAGATAGAAGGTTTTTTCTTTGAAGATGCCAAGAGTGACAAGGCAAACGCGCTGCAGGTGGCGTATTTTAGGAGAGTGATGGCAGTCAGGTTCAAAAAGATATTTTTAGAGCTTCACAGAAGGAGTTGGCTCACTGAAAAGACCATAATCTATCCGTTAGGTGAGGGGGTGTACTTTACAGCACATCCATTGCATCTGTTCAGGCATACAATGGCTCAGTACTATCTCGCGGCAACAACTGGTCGCTTGTTTATGTCGCAAGCTTAGGGGAATGGGAAAATACATAAGTGCTATGGTGGCATTCCAGAACACATTAAGGTATAAATAGCAAAGTCGAGTCGTGAAAAATTTGATACGATAAACTTAAACACTATAATAATGATCCAATCCGTCAAATTCTAGTCGCGTTATAATCAGTACCTTCACATCGGTATTTCGGCTTCTGTTGAGTACTCGACTGTTTCAAAAGGCTGTCATAACATGTTGTTTTTTCTTTCATCTACTGTCGCAGCATCGAGGCTGTCGTTAGGCAGAGACAGCTGTTGGATAAATACGAAGGATCAACAAGCACTTTATAACTCCTTTCAGTCTTGCATAGAACCTGACACATATTGAGTTCTTCTGACGATGATGAACATGCCAATCCAGACTCTTCTGCAAAAGCAGAAAGTGGTGGAATGCGCAACGTTGCCGCTCTGGGTCTGGTAAGCTTTTTCACAGATTTTTCAACGGAGATGGTTTTGAGCGTCTTACCATTCTTTATTGTGAGCACTCTTGGAGCTTCAAGGGCATTACTGGGGGCTATCGAAGGTTCAGCCGAGCTTACAAGCTATGCCTTTAGAATGATCTCAGGCTCTCTTTCTGACAGGGCCGGCAAAAGAAAGGTCTTTGTCCTAGCTGGCTACGCTGCCTCTACTGCAAGCAAGCCTTTCTTAGCAGCGGCTTCCGGCTGGCTCGATGCCTTTCTGGTCAGAACAGGCGATAGGGTGGGAAAAGGCATCCGAACTGCTCCAAGAGATGCATTGATTGCAGATTCGGTACCAGAAATGCGAGTAGGTAGAGCGTTTGGGTTACACCGTACAATCGACCAGCTTGGCGCAATAGTCGGACCGGTTGCAGCGTTTGCTCTGTTGCAGGTAGCTGACATAAGAGGGATATTTCTTGCTTCTTTAATACCGGG
>DATLXY010000364.1:0-4577 GCA_035575335.1 Nitrososphaera sp.
TTAAGTCCAGCATCTTATCATCATTTCAACTGGACAGAATAGTTATTGGTCAGTTGGAATTACATAGTTGTTTGCAACCATTGTGGATATATTTCAGCGGAAAAGCTTCCTGAAGAGGAAGCCAAAGATCTAATGCATGCACACGAGAAGAGTAGTGCTGGGTGCACAATAGGACACATACAGTTAATGAAAGTGAGGGCCTAGGCAACTCCTGCCTTCTTGTAGAGCATCCTCACACATTCAAAATATATACGGTATTTGAATTTCATCTCGTCTATCGGGACATCTTGCTTTAAGAGATCTTTACTCGTATCAATCTTGTATTTCTTATGAATGTCCTTCAAAATGGTGTTTACCGTAGTATCGCGATATGATTCGTCTATTAATTCCGCCACGATATACAATTGTGTCGTGCTTGCATATCAAACTATGCTCTATTATACACACAGGCAACGTGGCATCCTTTGAACGCTGTCTGATTTCCATAGAACTTTTTAAGATGTCAATTATTATGGAATCCGTCTTGAACGGCCCTGCAAGACTCAACATAGGAAAAATGATGGACGGTACACAGTTTGAGCTCGACCCGGCCTCGCTTACAAAACACGCAATAATTTTGGGCGCAACTGGCTCAGGCAAGACCGTCCTGTCAAAAGTTATTGTGGAAGAAGCTGCCCTGCAGGGCGTCCCGACATTTGCGATCGATCCAAAGGGAGACATCGGCAACCTTGCATTCAAGTCAGCCACATTTGACTTTTCAAAATGGTGTGGGAAGGAAGCTGATGCCCTGAAAACCGACAGAGCACAGTACGTCGCCTACCTTCAGCAGACTTATCAGGAAAAGGCAGGCGAGTTCAACCTGTCACCAACATCCGCTAAGAACTTTGAAAAAGTTACAGTCAGGATATTCACTCCAAAGTCATCGGCCGGACTTGCGGTGGGGATATCGCCTGATCTCTCTGCCCCTAAAGACTTTGACAAGCTGCTGAGCAGTGACATTTCGTCCGCAGCCGACCTCCTCGATCTTACTTCTTCTAACTTGCTGCGTCTGGCCGGCTATGGCGAGGGCGATAGAAAGCAGGTTACCTTTGTCTCTGCAATCCTAGAAAATGCATGGAAAAATGGCGAAAATCTCAAGATAAGAGATTTAATCAAGAATATTGAGAACCCTTCGTTCAGCTACATTGGATCGCTGCCGGTCTCAAAAGTGGTGTCTGAAAAGGAAAGAAAGGATCTCGCAACCAGGATTAACCTGCTAATATCGGATCCAAAGCTTCGTTCATGGTCATCTGCAGAATCTTTCAATTTTTCCGTACTCTTCAGCACTCCCTCAGTCAACATACTTGACCTCCGCAACATCCAGTCAGAGCAGGAAAAACACCTGTTTGTCGAGCTGATACTTCAGCAGTTATTCCAGTGGCTCATCAAACAGGGCAGCGCGCAAACGCTGCGCTACCTGCTGTATTTCGATGAAATCGCAGGCTACTGCCCCCCCATTAGGGAACCTCCGTCCAAGAAGCTGCTGCTGCTCCTGATTAAGCAGGCAAGGGCCTTTGGTCTTGGGATGATACTTGCGAGCCAGAACGCGGTAGACCTTGACTACAAGGTGATCTCTAATGCAAATGTCCGCTTTATAGGAAGACTAGGTGCACAGCGCGATATCCAGCGTGTAAGCGTTGGGTTGGAGCTTGATTCCGATGCTGAAAGGGAAATCGCAAGGCTGCGTCCCGGAGAATTCTTTTGCAACACCTTTGACCCAAAGTTCAGGTCGGTCATAAAATCGAGGTGGACTCTCTCATATCACAGAGGGCCACTTGAAGACAGTGAGATTGCCGAACTGATGGCAGAATTCAAGAAGAAAAACGTAGCGATAACCGAGCAAGACCATGAAGAGATGGGCGAGCCTGCCATCGAAGAGGACGAGGAAGAAAAAAAGGCAATTGAAGAAGTGCCAGAAAAGCCAGCCAAGTTCCTGTCCGTTGTGGCACCTGACAGACAGATAGTGACAGCAGGCGATGACGAGACGTTCCTTTTGCTAGAAAGGAAATTTGAGCCAAAAAACCTCTCTGCTTTCATCAAGGTTGGAAATAATCTCAAGTCCGTCAAAGTGCTGTCTGTGGAACCTGAAGAAAGATTCTCTCCTGTCTTTGAGCTGAGCGTTTCAGTTTTTGAAAAGGGGTACGTCAAACAAACGCTCGACAAGATTATTGAGCTTGCGGCATTTGAAAACGAACTTGTAGAGGTTCCAGAGAACCATTCCATAACATCCCGACGAATTGTTCCCACAGAAGATCGAAATAAAGCGGGAATGTGGAAGGGCGATATCCAAGAAGCAATCAACGAGATAGAAAAAGCGCTAAGGCACAAGTTTGACATACTGATCGAAGAAAAAAGGAAGGAGAACATTGCAAGTAGGTCTGAAAAGCCAATGGCCAAGATAGCCGATATCAAAGCCAGCGTTGCCAGGCTGCAGCAGTCCATTAACACAGAGATTGAATCTGTGAAAGAATACGAAAAGCTGTACAAGCAGCTAAAAAAGGAGAGCAAGAAGAAAAAGACGCTAAAGGCGCGCCTGATATCTGTAGAAAACAGGATAGAAACAAAGAAGCAAAAGATCCTCTCCACGAGGAGAAAGATCGAGCAGTTGTACGTCAACCAAAAGGCATTGGGGGAAAAACTACAAGAGATCGAGAAGGATGAAGAAGAAAAATTCCATCACGCACTCGGTAACATAAAGGTCAAGACGAACTACCACATCAGTGGCTGGCTCGTTGAGACGATATACCGAGCAAGGATCCTTGTAAATGACTCAAAGGAGCATTACGGTGACGTCATCTGGAGCGCATACACCGGAAAGGGGACTTGGGGGAGGTGCTCGTCATGCTCCGTACCCCTTGCTGAAGGCTCGACCTGCAGATGCGGCAACTTGCTTTGCAGCATTCACCTTGCCTATTGCAAAATTTGCCTAGAGCCGGCGTGCACAGAACACCGTGCGCTGTGCAACATTTGCAGCTCCATATTCTGCGCCTTACATCATATCAGATGTGAAATTTGCAGGTCCACTGCATGCACCGGCCACAGCGGCGTCTGCAGCGTCTGCAATAGAAAGGTGTGCAGCAATTGCTCACACAAAAAGGGGCTCATAAAGACCAAGATAATCTGCAATGGTTGCTTCATAGCCTAGACTATTATATTTGGAACAGTTCTCTACCTGCTTTGGGCAATGGTTCACATCCCGAACGTGCAACTGGGGGCCAGCATGCTATTTCTCGGATGATGCAAGGTAGTGCGGGCAAAAGCGCCGCTGCGAATGTACCTGCAGGAGATACAGTTGATTCTTCCTCGCCGGTATTTGCGGACATCAGCGGAATATCAGCTAGCGAATCAACAATCTTCGCAATTTCAAGAGGATTTGCTGTTAAGCTGTAACATCCAACTTCTCAACTTCTTGTTGCTGGAGAGGTAGAGAATAAAGCCCTAGGAGGGGGAACACTCACTGAACATCTTTTGCTCCCCTGTCTTCACAATGGTGCACGTCATCTCCAGAATAACCTGCTGGTTGTTGGTAGTACTACTGCTGCCGCCGCTATTAGCGGCGCTGCTAGTAAATGCAGCAGCTATAAAACTAGTGATGAAAAAGACAAGGGCAACGAATACCAGTAGGAAGAGCAATAGCCGAGACTTGCTGCTGGCTGCGCTCATGTCATGTTAATGATCACTGAAAGTGATTGTTATTCTTTTCTGTCACCAGTTCTGACAAATCTTCGACTGAGGAGCCAACCTCGATACATCGATTGTGAGGATAATTCCTGTAATAGTACGAGATGTTGACGTCATATTTGACAACAGGTTATGCAGTAGAGTAGCTCTGAAAACCTCTTCGCTGATGAACCATCGTTCACAAGGTCAACCTCGAGGCTGTCGTCGACCATATCTGCCCGAATATATCTCTCCATCAATAATGGCTACGGAGAGGCTCTAGCTTAAAAATGCCCGGCGCTATACCGCTTACGGCAAGAGGTCATCATCCGTGAAGAAAAGTGGTATCTGTCAGAGACCCCTCCCACTTATGCTTTTTAAGCTTCTCCCACCATAAAATGGTAGTAGAATGTTTGAAAATGAGCACACCTTTCGCAAGTTCATGACCGAGAAGGCCGAGGGGGAGTTTCACGATAGGTACGAGCGGGCATTGGAAGAGGTCAGGAAGGAGTTTGGCAGGAAATATCCAATGATAATCGGAGGCAAGGAGGTAAGGACCTCTTCTACAGTGGCAGAGACATCGCCGATAGACACCCGTATAGTGCTTGGTCACCTGCCGGTTGGAAGCGCAAGCCACGCAAAGCAGGCTATCGCCGAGGCTAAGAAGGCGTTTGGCAGCTGGAGTAGAACCTCGTACAAAGAGCGTGTGCAGATATGCAGGTCGGCAGCAGATATCATCGTCCAGCGCAAGTTTGAGCTGGCAGCATGGATTTCATATGAAAACGGCAAGAACCGCTACGAGGCGATAGCCGACGTGGACGAGGCTATTGATTTTTTGCGTTATTACTCGGAAGAGGTAGAAAAGAACAATGCCTTTG
>DATLXY010000365.1:0-2278 GCA_035575335.1 Nitrososphaera sp.
CCCGGTCGAATCATTGCAGACTCGCTGAAGGTGCGTATGTTGTTCTGGCTGCTATTCTTGCGTTCATACCTGATATCATAGAAGGAGGGCGTATGGGATGACTGAAATTTTGATCTACTGTATAGAATGTGGGCAGTTCACAAATGTCCAAGACAGATAGCCCAGCTCAAAACGCTTATGAAAATCAAAGCGATCGAAACTGACCGCTTGAAAAGGCCCCATCAGAGAATTTGACCGTGACGTGATAGGAGAACCAGATGTTGAGGTAGTAAGACATAACCTAGACCCACCGCGCGGCTCAAGTATGTAAGATACACGGATCGATGTTTGCCGGTGGGCGATGGAATAAGGACGCTCGTGACCGACCATAACGCCAGACGATGGTTTGTTCTTTTCACGGGAAAGCAGATTGTCGCTCATAACAGGAAAAATGTAATCAGTGAACCTGCCAACCAAATTAAAGGATTCGAAAAACCATGCACTGAAATAAATCTGTACTAAATTCCGTAAAGAGAATTTCCTAGAGAAAGAAATAACCTGTAAATATCAAAATTTGAAGTACGTCCTGAAGTATCTTGTACGGTGGGGGCATTTACGGACTTTCTACACGACGACCCACATGCCAGGCTGCAGGGTGTTTTGAGCCCGCATCAGTGTATGTGGTCATAAAAGAGAGCGATGTCAACTCGCCAAACGTTGATTCTACTGAAAAGCAGATCGGAGCAGTGGAAAAGGAATTTCCAGGAGATATCAACGCGTTCAAGCTGATACTGTACCTCTGCACACGTCATGACTACGACCTGAAATATCTACTAAGAAGTAACGAGCTCGAGATAACAAGAAGGCGTCACTTGGTTCTCAGGGAGACAGCAGAGTAGATATATTAATCAGGATTTGATGCCCATTAGATAATGGGGAGAAAGGTTAAGGTTGCCGTGGCTGGCGTCGGCAACTGTGCGTCGGCTCTCGTTCAAGGCACCCGCTATTACCACAACAGTCCCGAAGCGCGCAAGCCTGACAAAGAGTGGATCGGGCTAACGGCCTATAGCATCGGAGGCATCGAGCCTTCAGATATCGAGTTTGTCGCAGCGTTCGATGTTGCAGACACGAAGGTCGGCAAGGACCTGTCTGAGGCTATCTTCGCCAAGCCAAACAACACTGTCAGGATAGTGAAGGAAATCGACAAGATGGACGTCAAGGTAATGAAGGGCGAAGTGTATGATGGTGTTGGCCGCCACCTTTCTCAAAAGGTCAAGATAGCAGACACCCCCCCAGTCAATGTCGCGCAGGTGCTCAAGGACACCGGCGCCGAGATGCTGCTTTGCTATTTGCCGGTAGGTAGTAGGCGCGGCGCTCAATACTACGCGGAAGCTGCACTTGAAGCTGGCTGTGGATTTATCAATGCGATCCCGGTTTTCATCGCGTCCAATCCAAAGTGGCAGCAGGCTTTTGCGGGTAGGGGCATACCTTGTGCCGGTGACGACGTTATGAGCCAATTGGGCGCGACTGTAGTCCACAAGACACTAGTAAAGCTATTCGTTGACAGAGGCGTTAAGATTGACCAGACCTATCAGCTGAACATCGGGGGCGACATGGACTTCTACAACATGCTCGACGAAGAGCGGCTGGAAGACAAGAGAATAAGCAAGACGAGTGCGGTTGCAGCTATGGCGCCATATGAGATCCCAATGCGTATCGGACCGTCGGACTTTGTTTCTTTCCTTGAGAATGATAAGGTCTGTTATATCTCGATAAAAGGTGAATACTTTGGCGGCATACCGGTCGAGCTTGACCTCAAGCTAAAGGTCGTGGACGCGTACAACAGCGCCGGCGTCATGATCGACGCAGTGAGGGCTACAAAGATAGCCATAGACAGAGGCATTTCAGGGCCGCTTGAAAGCATCTCCGCTTACTGTTTCAAGCATCCCCCCCTGCAGATGCCATATTCGGTAGCCAAAGCGAACTTTTTGGAGTTTGTAGAAGGGAAGCGCGAGCGCTAGTTAGATTAAAAAAAATTCACCAAAAGGAGCTGGATCGAACGCTACAACACATAATTAGCCCCTGCGAAAACTCAAGTCGATATCTATCGATTGGTCCATATCAAGAAGCTCGAGGTGTACGGGTTCAAATCTTTTGGCTTCAAGAACACCGTAGTGCACTTTGAGAGGGGCCTTGTGGCTGTCACGGGCCCAAATGGCTCCGGCAAGTCCAATATCCTCGATGCCATCATGTTTGCCATAGGAGAGAATAGCCCAAAAGCTCTCAGGGTGGACAAGTT
>DATLXY010000366.1:0-4135 GCA_035575335.1 Nitrososphaera sp.
TGACCCTGTGCTTGCAAAGAAGCAGGTCGAGTCAATCAGAGACGGTCTCATTCAGGTAGACCCTGCGAATGCAGAATACTATAGGCAGAACGCCGACCGGTATATCAGGGAGCTCGACTCTCTTGACGCATTCATCAGGTCAGAGCTTTCCCAATGCGAAAAGACCGACTTCATAGCCTTTCACAACGCCTTCAGCTATTTTGCAAATAGGTACGGCCTGACGCAGCATAGTGTCCATGAAGGCTTGTCTCCCGAAGGTGAAGTTCTCCCGCAGAGGATATCGGAGATAAAGGAGCTGGCTACTTCGCTTGGCATCAGTGTGATATATTCAGAAGATCTGGTAGACCCTAGGCTTGCAAATGTGATAGCGAGCGAGATACCCGATGGCCGCGTGCTCGTCCTTAGCCCGATAGAAGGCTTGGAGCAGGAAGAGCAGGAGCAGGGCTTTGGATACATTGAAAAGATGCGGCAAAATGTTGAGAACCTCAAGGTGGGCCTAAAGTGCCAATCATAGATGCTGTAAAAGTTGACAGAGTAAGCTACGATTACGGCCAGGGCAAGATACTTGACGGCATTTCCTTTTCAGTAGAGGAAGGAGATCTGCTTGGCATAATAGGTCCAAACGGCGCTGGGAAGACAACTCTTTTCAACTGCATGCTGGGCCTGATTGAAGATTACGATGGAAGGATAGAGATATTTGGTGATGACATACGCAAGAGCAGAAAAGTGCTCCAGCAGATAGGCTACGTGCCGCAAAAGAAGTCGATAGAACAAGGCTTTCCTGCCACAGTTGAAGACATTGTTTCGCTTGGAGCTACGAGAAAGCCATCAAAGGAAAAGATTTCTCAAGTTATTGAAACGGTTGACCTTCTAGATTTCAAAGACAGGCGCATAGGCGAGCTCTCCGGCGGCCAGCAGCAGCGCGTCTTCATAGCCAAGGCTCTTGTCAACGACCCCCGGCTGATGATACTTGACGAGCCAGTCACAGGCATTGACCAAGAAACACAAAACAAGTTCTATTCGCTTGTCAAAAGGCTGAACAAGGAGAACCACATAACCATAATCTGGTCTTCACATGACTTGGAAGCCATAAACAGCATTGCCAACAAGGTGGCATGCATAAACAGAAGCATGTTCTTCCACGGAAAATCGCACGAATTCTTTAACAATCCTGAACTACTCAAAAAATATTCAGAGTCGAGCATGCAAGCCCACATGCACTATCAGCATCATGACCGTCACCACTGAGGCTTAGGAAATGGTGCTAGAAATTCTTGAAGCAGCATTCGTGCAGAGGGCGCTTGTAACGGGGATAGCCGTTGCAGTCATATGCTCTGCAGTCGGGCTCTTTCTTGTCTTAAGAAGACACTCGCTGTTTGGCGACGCACTATCGCACATGGCTTTCGGCGGAATTGCCGTTGGGCTGTTCACAAACGTCTATCCGATATGGACAGCTATCGTAGTATCCGTGCTTGCAGCACTAGGAATGACAAAGCTCAGGCAGTCAACAAAAATGCCCGCTGATGCGACTGTCGCGGTCCTTCTCTCGTCCGGCCTCGCTCTGGGGATAGTGCTGGTGAGCATATCCGGCGGATTCAGCGTAGACTTGTTCAGCTTTCTGTTTGGAAGCATACTGCTTGTGAGTCCAGATGAAGTATACATGATTCTCGGCCTGTCGGCAGGAATAATGGCGATTCTGCTTCTGCTATATCGTAAGTTCATGTACATAGCTTTTGACGAGGAGCAGGCAAAGGTGAGCGGGCTTCAGGTATCTAGGCTGAACTATCTTTTCATCGTTCTTGCAAGCATCACTGTCATAGCGTCGATACGGCTAGTCGGAATATTGCTGATTTCTTCACTAATAGTCATACCAAATATAACAGCGATGCTCTTTGGCAAAGGATTTAAGAAGACTGCGCTCATTTCAGGAGCAATAGCCGTATCTTCGGTGGTGGCCGGCATACTGGTATCTTATGCGGCTAACATAGCTACAGGCGGAACAATAGTGCTTGTGCTTGTGATGACATTTCTTGGAGCCCTTGCTGCGAAAAAAGCAGTAAGGAGAAGCACCAGACTGGCAGACATCAAGGCTGAAGTGTAACTCAAGCGGGACATGCCGACGGATTACAACAAGTTCAGCTGCAGGTCATGCGGCTTCAGGCTTATAGCGACAAAAGTCTGTAGGCATTGCGGCGAGCCTGTTGTATGGCACTGCCCCAGCTGCCTTGCAAGATACGATTCAACCCATGTGCATGATATAAAACAAGAATATCTAAAAGCAGAGGAGCTGGCAAGAGCTGAAGCGTGTTGAGGAAGCGATTGTTCACTGGCAGCAAGTACTCGGCTTGGCAGATTACACCATAACCGTTGAACGCATATCGCTGTTCCAAGTGTCCGATGACTACTGCGCCGTAGGTCATAGTCTTGTGGGCGTTGAATCAGACCACCGGAAAAAGAAGGCATGCATATACTACACAAGGAGGTTGACCGAGGAAGATATTGTGCACGAACTTCTGCATGTCCGCTATCCACTGTGGACAGAAGAACAGGTCAATATCGCAACAGGAAAAATTCTGCCAAGTAAAATAAAAAATACAGGTTATACTGCATCAGTCAAAAGTCAATGAAAAGCCCACTCCAAGCAGTTATTAAGACTTTATAAGGTTTGATGTTAATGTTATTAACATAACTATAAATACTTAATATCATTATGCATAGCCGATGGGTGATAGAGGCTATGAACATACAATTCTATAACGTAAAGACAAAACAGAAAGTGAGCGTGCCGCAAGACAAACTCAAGAAAGTGAAATACGAAAGGAAAACCGCCTCCGGTGTGAAGAGCAGCTATGCGCTGAGGGCAGAAGTCGATGGTCAAAAACTGACCAAGTTTGTCAGCAAGGGCGACTGGGATAAATTGGACGTGCCGGAAGAAAAGGTCGTAAAGAATAACAAAGGTACAAAAAAACCTTCAAAAAAGAAGTAAACTGTTCTTGTTATATAACAAGAGGCAGTCAGAGCGGGATAATACCATATGCAACAGAAACTGTAATGTATATTTAGCTTAAACCCCTTTGATCATTTTGTATCATTTCAGGAGTGATCAGCTAGTTGGTTCATATTCCCTGTATTGGTAATCCTATGCAACACTGCCAAACATTCCTGACAGCAATGCAACCGCACCCCTGATTAGTTATTTCTCTTCTTGGGTATACATGCTTGAAGCCATTCTGACCAGTTCGTCAAGTGGCAATTTTCCTTTGAAAATATAGGCCTGCAATCTTGGATGGTCATATACTTCTAGTATGTTGATATCTTTCCAATTGTAGAGATTACGCTGGTATGCAACAGCTTCTATTGAAGTATCATCATAACGAGTTATTTCTATAATCCTGGGTTCCAAATAGTATCTTCTACTATTCTCGCCGCTGGTAAGATCCTTTAGCCTTTCTTGGGCGGTCATGTAGGCGTTATCATGCCAAAATGGGACAGCCCTGGCTGCAAAGACCTCAATTAATCCATTGTTGAGCGCCGACTCTTCTGAATTGTTTGCAAGATATTCTGCTAAATCATTTGGATTGCTAATAGTACGGTTCCAGTAAATCTCCTTTAACATGAATTGGTCGTAATGGATGCCGCATTTGTACTCATAGCCATCTGGCATATATGATGGGAATTTGATGTCAAACCCGCTCTGGCCGTACAGCGACCTCGCCTGATCTGGGTTCATACATGGAACTGGATAAAAGTTGACAGTAATCTGTCCATGGACAGGAGCGATCTTTTTACCTTCAATAGAGTAATCGTATACTGTTGGGCCTCGGACTTGGTAGTTGTGCGGCAGCCTATAGTCCCACGATTTGCCCGGTGGAATCTCTGTTGACAAGGTAACCTGCCTTCCTTCAGAGCTAGTACCGTTTAATGTCAGTCTAATCCAAGAAGAATCATCGCTTTCGGAAGAAAAGAAGCTATGGCCGGCATCAACGTTGTTAGTCCACACAATAGTATTGTTAAAGGTGAGAAAAACCACTAGATTTGAGGGGTTGTTTATGCTTCTAAAATTATTCAGCGCTTCAACGTTTGGCAGCCTAGCGGAACTGACTGTTGCTATTGCACCTTTGTTGGTAACTGAAAT
>DATLXY010000367.1:0-3717 GCA_035575335.1 Nitrososphaera sp.
GCGTATAAACGCCAGAAACAAAAGGGGAATGCATGATGAAGTACCGTAGAAAGGCTTCCGGGTTGCTCAATGTGCCAGTGTACCGCTATAGGGGGCTGATAGAGGGGATATTTGGTGCCGAAGAAACCGAGCATCATCAGCTTTATTGCAGGTTCCGGTTAAAGAACAACCAGAAGAGGTTTGAAATAATCAAGGCCATTGGCTGGAATCTGGAAGTGCTAAACCGACTACAATGCGCAAACAAACTGGGATTCAAGGTTGGACAGTATGCGATATAGAATTAGGCAACACCCCTCTCTACTAAAAAATTTAAATGCATCTGCTCTTCGTTCTTTTCAGCCGATTTTTCAATTGCCATAGATGCAGGATTTTGGGTCAACATTTTAGGAAACTGATGGATGGATTATGAATTTTTCATCCTTGGATTAGGAGAATGTCATGCTCCCTCTGCTGTGCGGAAAAGAACCTCATGTACGATCTAGAACAGAGCAAGCGAATCAGTGATAGGAATTATCAAGACGATGGTTTCGTATTTCAAATCAATCAGTGATAAACACTTGTAAAGTCGGTACATGATAATTCCGGCTCCCTTACATGTCTATACACTACGGTAAGGTAGGACACGACACAGAGGTGTGTGAAGTGCGCTGCGTCTTGACCTTATTGGCTCATAAGGGGAGTTCGCTTATTTGCATCAGGACTTTGAGCGATTTTTCAGGGTAGTTTCTTATTCTAAGTCACACTTCCAAAAGTGGAGTTCATAACAAGTGACTAGGTTCATCTCGATAGACTATCAGAGATTCTGTCCTTTAGGATGACACTGAAAGTCTAAAGGGGATCCAGGGAGAGTTTGGTAGATCTCATGTTAAATAACAAAAGCGATCTTTCGTCGGCACACAAGATCTCTCTACAATAAACTTCATAAGTCCTACTCGTTGTGCAATTGCCAAGTGTGAGTTCACCCGGGATAGACGTGAAAAAGAGTGAAGACTTTAGCGAATGGTATGCACAGGTTGTTCTCAAAGCCGGTCTCGCAGACTATGCTCCGATCAAGGGGTTCATTGTTCTTCGTCCGTATGGGTATGCTATCTGGGAATCCATAAGGGATATTTTGGATAGACGATTCAAGGAGACTGGACATCAAAATGGCTTTCTACCAGTACTTATACCGGAAGGTTTGCTTTCAAAAGAAGAGGAACATTTTGCAGGGTTTACGCCAGAAGTATTCTGGGTCACAAAGGCCGGTAACAATGATCTAGGCGAAAGGCTCGCTCTTCGACCTACCTCTGAAACAATTGCCTATTCGATTTTCGCAAAGTGGATAAGCAGCTATCGCGATCTTCCACTGAAAATCAATTTCTGGAACACTGCCCTTCGGGCGGAGATCAAAGCAACCAAGCCCTTCATCAGAACTTCCGAGTTTCTGTGGCAGGAGGGTCATACTGTCCATGCCACAGAAGAAGAGGCAGAGAGAGAAGTCATGATGATTCTTGATATTTATAAGGACCTCATCGAGAATTACCTTGCGGTTCCTGTCATCACAGGGTTCAAGAGCGACCGTGAAAAGTTTGTCGGTGCAAAATATACTACAACTCTTGAGAGTCTGATGGCAGACGGAAAGGCCCTCCAAATGGGAACATCGCACCACCTTGCTCAGAACTTTTCAAAACCTTTTGAGATCAAGTATCTTGGCAAGGACACGAAGGAGCACTTTGCATGGCAGACCTCGTGGGGCGTCTCGTGGCGCCTTATTGGAGCGATGATAATGGTTCATGGAGACGACAAGGGCCTTGTCCTCCCTCCCAAGGTCGCCCCGATACAGGTGGTCATAGTGCCCATCCACAAGGACAAGGATGCACAGATTGTGAAGGAAAAAGCGTCCGAAATACAGTCTGAATTGAGGAGCGTCGGCATCAGGGCACATTTGGACGCCCGCGACGAGTACACCTCCGGCTGGAAGTTCAATGAGTGGGAAATGAAGGGAGTTCCGTTGCGCATAAACATCGGGGCAAGAGAGATTCAGGACGGACGGGTGGAATATGTCCGGCGTGACAATAAAGAAAAGAGACTAGGCGACCGTGCAAAGCTGGTGGAGAGCGTAAAGATGCTTCTTGAAAGCATACAGTCGAATCTTTTTTCAAGGGCGAAGGAATTTCTGAAACAGAACATTTCCCGACCGACAGAATACCCTGAATTCAAATCTATAATCGAAGGTAAGGGTGGCTTTGTCTTGGCCGGATGGTGTGAAAGAGAGGAATGCGAGCAGAAGATAAAAGACGATACGGGCGCCGACATCCGGGTTTTGCCGTTTGACCAGAGCGAAAAGCCGGACAGGTGTATCTATTGTGGACGGGAAAGTAAGAAAGCGGCGATATTTGCAAGGGCATACTAATTGGTGACCCTTGAAGAGCTCTTTCCATTTGATCCTGGTCTTGGATATCTTGGCATATTGATAATTAGCTTTGTGGCTAGCCTAATCCCCTTCATACCCATCCCTTACTTTCCTCTCCTCATAACGGCATCGTTCAATAACAACTTCAACCCGCACTTTATCGCTCTTGTCAGCGCGGTCGGGATTGTAGCAGCCAAGACGATTATCTTCTTTATCAGTTACTATGGACGCAAGATCCTAAGCCATCAGACAAAAAATAGGATGCGGCCTCTTCAGAACCTAGTAAGCCGGTATGGATGGCCCGGCGCATTTATCGCTGCAGCAACTCCAATACCAGACGATATTGTCTATATCCCTCTTGGCCTTGCCAAGTACAACCCTTGGAAATTTGCCACGGCGACATTTGGTGGTAAAATCGTTATGAACGAGGCTATCGTATGGGGTTCTATCTTTCTGGGTAAGCCGTTTGTTGACCGCGTGCTTCAGGATAGTACAGACCCAACAATGCTGATAATATTTGCATTAGCGAGCATTGCAACGCTCGGAGTAGTCATTTACTATTCAGTGAGAATTGATTGGGCCACGATAATCGGAAGATGGTTTCCTTGGGCCGTGAAAGATAAAATAAGTGATGGTGAAAAGGAAAATGACAAAGGAACCTCCTAGACGGTCTTTATGTCAGATCCGATGCCCCTCTTCAATTCCAGTTCGACATAGTCCTCGTTCATCCCGACGATGCAGTCTGTGACCACGGCCTTGATGGGCTGAAAGTGAATCCTTCCCTGAGGAATCCTGTTCTGTTCTTGCATTATGGTCAGCTTGGCCTGGATACCTTTCTTGTGATGGCCGCACACGACTGCGAGCATGTACTCCTCCCCTTCATTCGACTTGACTGATACAACGTACTGGGGAGCAAGGCTGCACGCCTCTCCATCAACCTTTACGGAGCATTGCTCAGGCAGTAGCACGGTTACCATGCTGCTTGTAGGTAATGCAATATAACAATAACTGAACCTTAATTTATAAAGCGGTAAAGATGCTCTTTTGTCGATATATGGGTAGCAGAAGAAGAAAGACTCTTGCACGGCCTGCAAAAAGCACCAGAAGGGTCGACGGGCGTTGTCCAAAATGCACAACTATCGTCAAATTCAACGTGTCCGGCCCAGTTGGTGATGAAGTGTATGAATGCACCGGCTGCATGTCAAAGTTCCACATAGATGACCTCTAAACTTTGGCTGTCCCCTTGAACGACACCTCTTGTTCGCTCTCTAACTGTATTGTAGCGTGAGTTATGTTATAACGCTCTGATAGCATCGTGTTTATTT
>DATLXY010000368.1:0-3029 GCA_035575335.1 Nitrososphaera sp.
TACTTGGCGAGTGTCTGGATAGGGATGTCGCTGATATCTCCCTCAAATTCTAATTTCGTCTCGCCAAGCAGGGCCTCGGAGATTGCGTTCAGTGTCTTTTCGGCATAGATCCGGTTGTAAGCATAGATCTGGATCGAGCGGTTGTCAAAGGTCTTGTAGAGGTCGATGTGGATACCGTGCCTTATGCCTACCGGCTCTGCCTGCATCCCGTGCTTGATGAACGACTCTTTCTTGACCATGATTGGCACTTTATCCTTAGGTATCGCGACTCCTCTTGCCGGATCTATCCGCGGATCCTGCGATCGGGCATAGAGGTATGGGAGGTCGAAGTCATCGCCGTTGAACGTGATGATGATCGGATATTCGTTGATTATCAGGAATGCCTTTTCCAGCAGCTCTTTCTCTGTCTGGCAGAGCTCTGCCTCTGGTATTAGCGGCTCGCCTGTGCTCGGTGTGTTGCTTGCTAGCACCAGTACTTTCCTAAAGCCGTCGCTTGCCACAAAGCCGACTGCAGTAACCCGCCTGTCATGGTCGCGGGGGTTCGGCATCCTGCCGTCCTCTGTTTCGACTTCAATGTCCACCGCCACCCTCTTGAGCTCCGGTATGGGCTGGTTGAGCAGGTTGGCCCAGTTGGTGATGTACTGTCTGTATTCCTTGCCAGACTCGCCGCTCTCTTTTATCTTGTCCCACAGCAGGTTCTTCAGAGCAAACGCCACTTTCTCAGAGATAGGATATTCAAAGTATGTGATCTGATCGCCCTTCCTCACATAGTATGCCCCTGGAATCAGCGAGTTGTCGTACAGGTAGTTTTCATGGTACTTGATATCAGCCTCCCATGACGTGACTTTTTCGCGAAAGCTAGAGTCGGTGCCACCTATCGATAATGGGTCCGGTGCAAGAACCTTGAGCACTTCGATTTCCCTGTCTGTTATGATGTCGCGCTTTTTGATGCGCTCAATCGTATACTTGGTCTCCTTTTGCGCAACTTGTTCTGCCAGATCGGCAAACTCCATCTTGGTATAGCAGTAGGGTTTGTGATCGGTTCTGTCACGCCAGTGATAGATGACATTGTCTGTTGGATCGTAAAACTTTAGGTAGACTTTTCTCTCTTCACCTGAATACACTGCCGAGAGCAGCAGCATCGGCCTTCCCTCTGGCATCTCCGGTAGGTCGTCAAGCCTCTTCCTCCGGTCAGGCACGAATTCCTGCTGCTGTTGTGTCATTAGGATACACACCTTCTTCAATCGATCGATATTAAACGTTTTATCTGGCGCGCTGTTTCATGTAACCGTGGACTGCAAGGTCGCAATAATCGGGGGCGGCTTGCTCGGGACGTCGATCGCTTATTTTCTGTCTGCCCATGCTAAGGACCCTGAGTCGGTGGTGCTGATAGAGCAGGAAACCAGCATAGCACAGCACACCAGCAGAAGGAACACTGGCAAGGTGCATGCCCCTTTCCTGTACGACCCTGCAAGGAAAAAGACCTTTGCAAAGGCAGCTTCGCTTGGTTATGAAATGTGGCAAAAATACTGTGAACACAAGGGATTGTCGTTCAAGCGTGATGGAGTGCTTGAGGTGGCACTTGACGACAAAGGGATCGATCGGCTGCGAAAATACATGGAGTGGGGAGAAGCAAATGGTCTTTCCAAGAGCGAAATCCAACTCTTTGACAAGAATGAAGTTGCAAAAATGGAACCAAACGTCCGCTGCTCCTCCGCGATCTATTGTTCAAAGGATGCATCGGTCGACTATGGAACTCTTGCATTTGCATTGCTTGACGATATCCGATCATTTGGCTGCAAGCTGCTGCTTGGACACAAAGCCATACAGATATCATCACCGCTATCCCCATCATCCAACCAGGGAGGAACTTACTCGATAGCTACCAATCAGGGCAAGGTTATCAGGGCAGAGTATTTGGTCAACGCGGCAGGCGGAAACTCCATGGACATCGCCCACATGATGGGGATCGCCAAAGACTATACTGACCTGCATTTCCGCGGCGAGTACTGGCAGGCCCCGGAACAATATCACAACCTGACAAAGCTTTCGATATATTCTGTGCCCAAGCACCCGGAGTATCCGTTTCTGGACCCGCACTGGATCGTGAGGGCCGACGGAAGGCGAGAGGTCGGACCAAATGCAGTGCTTGTCTTTGGGCCGTACGCGTACACTTGGCGTAGGAACCTTTCAGACATGCTTCCAAAGATAATAGAATCGTCAAGGACTGGCGCCCGCAGGATGGTATTAGACAGGCAGTTCCTTTCACTTGCAAGCACCGAGCTGAAAAGCTCACTCTCCAAGACTGCCATGATAAACCGCGTGCGACAATTTTTGCCGATGATACGCGCAGAAGCGTTCATACAGCGCGGGACTGCCGGCATACGATCTTCTGTCATAGACAAGGCGGGCAGGTTTGTGCCGGACACCATTGTCCTCCAGCAAGAATCTTCGCTTCATGTGCTCAACTACAACTCCCCGGGTGCTACCGGCGCACTACCGATGGCCGCCAGCATTGCAAGCAGGATCATTGAGGCAGGTGCAATAACAACACGGGCAGATGATGGACCGAGGTCGCTCTGGGACGCTACAGCGATCGCCGCGAGAATGAATGACTAACCGCATTTTACTGAGTGCCGCCTGCGCAAGAGTTCCTTGTGAACAAATTACATTTGATAATTTCTCGTGGTTCATCTAAGGCTACGAGGCTTAGATTTTCAATTACGAAGCATAAGAAGCATCGTTTGCGAACGGCGAGTGTATTCTTATGACAAATGCCATGGTATTACTACTGTTGGATGGTTGTTGAGGATGGCGCCTAGGTAATCGATACTTGCTCGGTCAGTAGGTCACGATGATAGTAGCTGCGTCGGCAATTTTTTTGAAGGAATTAGGCGAAAAGTCCACCGGACAAGTCCGGTGGATGATGAATCGCCATATTTTTAACTAACATTCTGATACAGCTATACTATACTCAACTACAAGTTCCGCCTATATCCAACTAAAGAGCAGGAGTTTGCGCTAGAGCA
>DATLXY010000369.1:0-8469 GCA_035575335.1 Nitrososphaera sp.
CCGGCGCAACTATTGCAGCGCCTTCGCGCTGACTATAATCAACCAATAATATCTATTCAGGCAGTAAACGCTGTCTCTGTTTATGGAATCGACCACGTTATGGGTATTCTCTTGATAACACTTGAGGCTGAGAAAAGAAGAGTCATGATTGCAAAGCGGAGTGAAACTGAACTGCTTCTGAGGCTTGGATTGACAGACCAGATAATGGAAGCGATCGCGAGGGTGGGACTGAAGAAAGGAAACGCAGGTTGTCTGATTGGATTTTCGAAGGACGCTAAAGCGTTGAAACGCTTTTCAGATAAGATGGAAAGTGAGTTTAGAATAGATTCTTCTGTGTTACTGCCGACTAGGGAGAAAAAAGCAAAGCTTACTGAATTGTTCGGGATAAAGACAAAGTTCGACGATCGGGAATTTCTGCAGTACTTGTTGGAAAGGGCTGCAATCTTGGTGAAATCATGACGGCCCTGTTATCGGCGCTTCTCGATAATAGCGCTAAAAATCTGGTCAGGCCTTAAAACTGAAACGCCGGCATGACCCGCGACTATCTCCACAAGGACAACCCAAGTGGGGTTTTGGAGATCTACTTTCCTGTCAATCTCCCCGGCTATGGACTTTATCACGTCCATTGACTGTAGTGTACTGTGTCTCTTTTCCACCGTTATTCTGAATGAATCCTCTTTTTCCTTTCTTATCTTATGTTCTGCTAGTTCTGTCGCCACCTTCTTGATGTCACAAAGGTCGGCAGGAACGACGACCTCAATAGGGATCACACGCAGAATGTAGCGGACTTGCCAAGGTTCCTCCGCCACGAGCTTTTTAAGCCCCGAGACCACTCCGATCGGATCGAGCGAAGTCTTGGCCACCAGCAGTCCTCTTACTTCGGTGATCTCCGCGATTGCCTCTTGATCTCCAAACAGGTCAAGCAGATCAAGAATCTCATCCATTGCCTCTTTTTCTCTGAACCGTGAAGTTGACGCCATCAGGTTAAAGTTTCTCAAGAACTTCAAGCACCTCTCTCATTGATACTGCTCCTTCCCGAAGGATCTTGGGTTTCCCAGTAATATCCACTATCGTTGATTCTAACCCCTTTTCGGTTTGTCCTCCGTCAAGAAGGGCATCATAGTCGTCAAGCGAGGAGGCAAGCACTTCCTGAAAACTGGTTGGCGGCTTTTCGCCCGATCTGTTTGCGCTTGTGCCTACAATGTAACCGCAGTGACTCAAGAGAGACAATACGCACTTGTTTGCCGGAACGCGTACTGCAAGGCTGCTAGAGCCGGCCGTCAATGTACGACATATCCTGTGATCTTTGATGGGCGCCACTATTGTGAGCGCGCCAGGCCAGTATCTCCTTGCAAGGGCCTTGCCCGCATTGCCGAGTATAACTATACTTTCAGCGGCTTCGGTGTTGTAGGCAAGCACCGGTAGTGGCTTTGTCTTGTTCCTTCCCTTTATCGCAAAAACGCGTGCAACCGCTTCGTCGTTATATGGGTCACACCCAATGCCATAGACCGTGTCAGTTGGAAATACTACTACGCCCCCGCGCTTTACCACAGAAGCACAGCGCGCAACCGCTTCGTCGTCAGAGCAGCTGAAAAGAATTCTGCCTGTCATCTTGCTATCATAGTCTTACTATTTCGCCGGCTTTATTTGCTGCAGCGATCCTTTATCTCACCATGGTCTGAGTCTGCGACATTTTCTGGAAAAGTATTTGAAAGGTTCGTAGGCATGCTCCATCAAATATGTTGAACTGTAGGCGCAGGTCATGTCCATCGGAGTGCTGTCTCTCGATTATTGCCGCTATTCGCGCTTCTACCTTATCAGGGGTTCGATCAAGGCATATGGCATTATCAACTGAAAGAAGTGCTATCTCATACTTGTCAAGCACAACCACCAAGTGTTCTTCTGATTTCAAAAACAACTTCCTCTTGCGTGATTCACAAACCGCATGTGGTAGTTCTCCGTGACGAATATTGTCTGCCTCCGCAAATACTGAAGAGTCTGGAAGCAAGGACTTGAACTTCACCGCGGTCACTCGCTTAATTGGGCGTTCGCTGCTGCATTCTACTTCGCGGGTACCAGATCTCGAGGCCGCGTGGATTGCTAGCTTCCTTCTGCGACAAACCAACTAGTCCTCGTCGTTAAAGATCTGATGATATCTTGCTATCCACGTCTTAAACACACGCGATTGCTCAGGAGGAACTCTCGAAGAACGGCCAGTGGCCAGTATGACATTTCTAATTGTACTGCCTTTGACCGTATCAATCGCAACTGCCTTTGTGTGCTCACCGCCTACCTTGATACTAGGCCCAATTCTTTTCATATCTGAAACGGTTAGCCAAATTCAACAACTGTAGATTTTTAATTTAAACTATCGTCAGAAATGATCTGGTAATCAGATATTTCCTGGTAATGAAAATTCTGACTGTTGACAGTCAATTGCTGGTTTCCATTACTGGAAAGTTTGGAGGGTCAAACTTGGCAATTACTGTCACTTGATCAACCTGTTCCCCGGATAAATGGGTACAAGATGCTTGAGTAGATCCTTCCGGTTTACTTGACTTAGACCCTTCACGGTGATCCGACGTGTTTAAGGTGAAATGGCGAAGGCTGGCTTCCAGCTACCTGTGGATTCTCGTTTGACTGGATTCAGGGTTGAGGTAATCCCACTTTTTCGGCCTTCTATCATAATCGCCTACGATACTGGCGGTGCTTTCCAACTAGCTCTCAAAGTTCTTGGAACCCGCCGGGCGTAAATCTGCGTCTCCTTAGATTGCGGCGGTTATTGCTACCCTAAAAAGGACTGGTCTGTAGATAACGCCGTCATGCCGCGAGCTTTGCAGCTGCAAAGATCATCTTGGCATCTGAGAAATAATCTTCTATTCTATGTCCCCCTTTTTCATATAAACAAGAATGTTGCAAATATCTGTCCATGAATGGCAGGGAAGACTCATATCCGCGATGGAACGTTTCATAAACTTCATCAAAAGTATCTTCCAAAAGTTGATCGCTGAGTAGTGATTGACCTGCTTTTGAAATTGAAGGATGAACCGAGCATCAAACCAACATATATCGTCGAAGCGTTTATCGAAGAAGGTGCCAACTTCGAAGAAATTCGAAATGAAGTTGTTGGAATGACATATACCACTCCGCAGTTCCACGACAGTGGTACACATCTGGTAGCTCACCACAGGTTGGACTATGATTTATTAAAGCAAATCCAAGATCATCCAGGTGTTAAACAATTGACAGGAAATTATGCTGGAAGTGATTGCCTCAATCGGTGCTTCCCATGAATTCCCGAGAGAGGCCGGTAGAAAGGAAACTCCGAATAGGAACTGCTAGCAATAGTAACTCAGTAGAACAAGTTGAAGCTACTTGACTCCTCATCAGCAAGATGAATTACTTCAAAATGTCTGTCAGTTGTATGGTCGTGCATGAGTGACATATCAAAATGGTTCCGAACGTTATGATCACACACACGAATCATCGAATCTACTCGGGGCCAGCATCATAATGTAGAGAAAAGTTTCAGCTTAACCTCTTTCTAGCGAGTCAAGATAGCGACGAGTATACCTATTATGGGAGTTCATCGATTCAATCACACAATGATCACGACTCTCCTACTGATTCAGGTCGTATTTTTATCAAGTTATCGAGTTGCTCGTAGATGTGAAGAAACTTTATCCCCTTGTTAGTGATGATGAATTTTCCCTCTTGCTTGTTATAATGCAACAGGTCATTTTCTTCGAGAATTAATAGATATTCCTTCAGCTGCGCAAACGATAAAAATGCTCTATACATTATTTTGGTCTTGGTCGCCCCATCCATTGCAGCCTGAAGGATACTGGCGACAACCTCTGTCCTACTTCTATATTTCATATGGAATCTATCTCATATTAGCAGTGCCACTATATACGAAGTGCTAGCTCCAATTCATTTTTCGGATATTCAGTCAAAACATGAAGGTTTTTTTCAGTTAACGATATGCCCATCTAGTTTCCCTATGACTGCGACCACTACCATGGCATTGAGGCTCTATCTATCTAGCGTCATATGTGGCCTCTAAGAGATACCTTGCTGCATATATCCTGACAAGAGTTTCTTATCTCAGTCGCTCTTGTACACTTCATGAGTTCTTGTTTGTCGTTATCGTTCTTTCTAACGATTGGTTGTGACTAGGCGCTTCAAGCGTTGATATCGGCTGATAGGCGCCTAAGGGCGTTACGGGTGTTTATACGCGGAGGGCGGAGTATCAATGTTCTAACTGTGGTTTTCCTCACGAAAAAGGGATGATGAAGATGACATTAGACGGAAGTGCACTCAAGATAGACGAATGTACAATCGTTCACAGAAGGTTCTTGAGAGAATGTTTTTCGCAAAAAATGATAGTGAAAATACAGTATTTCGTATTCACACTGTTGGTTGGGAAAAATCTTTGTCCAACAACGCTGTTGTAAATTCATATTTTTTCTTCCTAATTGTGAAGTATAACAAGTATGCTAACCACATAACAACGATGAAGTACAAACCTGTTCTAAGGCGTTTAAATCACGCCGAGTATGTCACAAAGCCTCAAAGCCGGGTCTTGCTCTATCTCTGCATTCCACCCGGCAAGTAGGGCTTTTTTGCTTTTCTTCTGATTCGTAGATTCGAAGTTTTTGAGATTCCTTTCTGCTATCGTTTTTTGTGTATATATGAGTAAGTGACTGATTGGTTGTCAAGTCTTGTGCCTTCAACGCATATTACAGATTCTATAACCAATATAGAAAGCAAGTGGCTGATAGTCATCAAGAAATAGATGTAGGGTATTAGACCGCCTCACGACGATTATGTGGAAAAACACACCAACAGTTCTTTCCATCCGTACTCGGCATGGTTCAAATGGGACGCTTGCTAGGACAAGTCGAAGAAAAAGAACTCTACCCTGCATTTCGAATCTTGCGATGTAGTGACTCATCGCAGTTGTTGTAGAAGTTTGCTACTATTCGCGATTATTGCATAAGATAGACTAGGCGGACATTAACCTCATCTAATGCTGCGAAATAATCTTGCATCCTCGCTACTCTTGTTGAGACTTGGCGCCTTTCGTATCCTGTGTCATACTCTGATAGATTCCATTGAATGATGTTTGATATCCAATAGAATCTTCTTTCCTTTTCCACCTGTTTGTGAGCATTCTGGACATGCCCACCTTTCAAGAGGTCGTTTAATCAGAAATAGACATCGCAAGAAATCCCATTGTTCATTTCCGGACAAAAGATTCATGGCCCCAAAAGCGTTTGTTACTTTATATTTGATAAATGCCAGCCTCGTATCGAATACATTATTTTAATCCATATTTGCAATTTCATATTTCTTGTTCCTAACTTTCAAGTTTAAGAAAGGTGAGAACTGCATAACTTTATTGCGAACATACATGCTGTCAAGGTTCAATGCCCTGTCTGCAAAAGCTCGAAAGCTGAGTCGTTCTTATACATCAGCTCCTACACGTGCCCAGAGAATAGGGTTTTGTTGTGTTGGATCGGAAGTAAGGACGTGACTCCACTGTATGTTGTGAGAATTGAGCTATGTGCTTTAAGCGCACACATAATATCATCGTTATCGAAATATTCCTGTTTGAATACGTTATGGATGATTTGTTATTTGTCAGATTTAGTATTGTTAGACTGAATTCTCATACAACTCCTCCTGCCCACAGACATCAACTGATCCATCCGATCTGGAGATTCATACTTATTGCGAGATCTGCACGATATTTTTCGTCATCGAATGACTGACACGTGATCATAAATAACTGCAATGTCGGTTCAATACTGCTTCTATCATACTTCGGGCTCATTCCGGCATCTGTCATATCTCTTTGTTATGCTGACTGGAAGAAGCACCGATAATGACTCAGTATTCAAGAACTTGTTTCAACTCGATCCTCTGCATTACCACATCAAAGTTGCTGACAGGAACTATCTTAACACTGTTGAATACAGAGATGCCAACCTCAAGAGACACCGTCTCGATTTCATAGCGCTGTCCGCCTCCACGATGATTATCCACTGGTGTTCCAGAACAGACATGTAAAATCCTACTACTTTTAAAATATTGTATTTTGATACGGCTATCTTGCTTTTCATCTAAGTCTATGGACGTTATTTTACTCTCTTGGCTAAGCGTAATTCGTATAGCTAGGACTGTCCTAGTTTTTCAGAGATATGAGAAGAGCCAGAACAGACCCAGCTGTAATCACATATGGACTGTACTTGTGTATTTCAAGAGTTTCAGGCTGGCAGCCAAGTCATTGGCACCAATCGAGAGAAGAGGAGCCACGTTGCAGATGGAAATGGGTACAGAAATACGCGGGTTGTGTAGCCCGATATCGTACAGACAGGCACCTTGTACGTACGATATTTTTGTTGACGAAACGTTGCTCCAGATAGATAGACGGCGTTGACTACTGGTGTTGTGGATTGCATACGAACCACCTGCAATCGATACGTGTCTGGCCATGCATCCATCTTGCGAGAGAACAGTTTTCGTGTGCTATACTACCATTTCTTCAAGCAGCTGCAGAAAAAAATGTATGGAAGTAAGCCAATATTCACATACAGACGGTGCGAGGTGTTACAACGAGGCTTACAGCGGGTGGCTCCGGCTACGCCACTATGTCTATGGTACAGAACTGAAGAAGAATAAGAAGAACCTGATGGAGTGGTTTATACAGAATATCAATGACAGGACAGAATGTTTTGACGACTATTTCCCGTGCAGAAAAGTAGGTTGTAGCAGGAAACATGTATGGAACTGGCTCAGGTTATTATTCCTTCTATACTTGCACATGAGAACAGATAGGATCCAGTTCATGTCATTTCTGGTCAGGGATGGAGGCTGCTAACAGAGCCATGGGAAGATCCTGATCATGATATAATAAGGATTATTGCCGATCGTCTTAGGACAAATAGCGAAACAGTAAGAGACTTGCTAATCCGGGAAAATGAGTCGATAGTTGGAAGCTGAGACCTTGTGCACAAATGGAGCAATAGTATACACTGGAACCTGCAGACGACAACCTCGTTGCTGTCAAGTCATCCGTTGAATGTACAGATATAGAATCAATAAAAATCTCTAGAGAAATTTATCTTACCGACACAATATGATAAAGTAACATGCAAGCGATGTACTAGTACATCATCCAAGTTGTCTGTGTTACGTCATACCATAGTTAACCTAGTTCGTGTAGAAAAAGGTATTTTCAGACTTTCCTTCCATGTCACTAGCGCGTAAATTTTGTTATTTCAATTTTTGCTGCATATACTATTACTCCAGGTCTAACTGCACCTTGCCGTGCAACAAAAAAGTAATTATTCAGTAATTACTGAGCTGTTTCCCCACTGAGCTCTGTAATAGTGTAATAAGATCGTAGCCAAAATAGCAGAACAGACAATCGTGAAAAAGAACATCAACAAGTTGTATGGGTATTGCGAGTAGTGCATCGACGTAGCTGAATGTGTGGAAACGATAGCTTCTGCATAACTGACAGAATACGCAAGTACAGAAGCGACAATGACAATAGCAACGACGGCCAAAACGCAAAACACCGATCTAGTAACCTTCTTCATTTATCGAATCATCCTCACATATACTATTAAGCAATAATCATAAAAAAAGACGCAAGTTGTAATCTATCAAACAATTTTCGAGTTATGTTATTCAAAGTACAGGTTGCCAAGCAGATCGACAAGTCTGAATAATCGTGGGCTGTGCTGTTTCCTGACCACGTTACAGAGGATATGGGTGAGAAAGCTCCCTTTATGGCTGGAGAGGTCAATCGCCAGCTATGTTAGAAACCTCTGAAAGCGACGACATTTAGAGGGAAGGACTTTCAAATTATCAAGACTGACTATAAAAGCAAAGGAGGACAAACGATGCCAGCATAAAACTGGAGCTATTCAACTGAGAATACAGTGCGTTTCATGGATACCTACAGAATAATACAACAGTTGAACTCTAATCAACCACAAAGCAGCAGACGGATTGGTGAAGGGAATACTCAAAAACAGAAAAGAAGGATAAATCCAAAGAAGCAGTACCCGTTAATTGGACGAGATCATAGATGTGCAAAGGGACAGAAAATTATCCTGAGTGTACTGGATGGAAGTACCTATCTATCCAAATAGCATATATCGGATGATACAAACAGATTGCAGACACAACTGACTAAATATGAGCTTCGAGAAGGAAAGGTCATCTAGTGAACGGGTAACCGGTACATCTTTTGTGCATAGAAAAGGAAGAAGTACAATAATCAAAAGTACCGACCAACATTCTGCAATCGATCTTGCGGCGCACGACATTGTTGTCATTTTAAACACTGCAAACACAAAATCTAACTTTTATAGACAAAAATTGAAAAGCCATTCGAGGTAGGTACTTCAATCTCAGAAGAAAGATGGAACAGAAGAAAACATTCTACAAAAT
>DATLXY010000370.1:0-3776 GCA_035575335.1 Nitrososphaera sp.
CTTGTAGGCGGATATATCCATCCACACGCAGAGACCGAACGTCGCGAAAGTAAGGAGAACGTTCCGGATCGACACGCAGGGTGGTAGGTGCGGGCCTCTTACGCTGAACATCCACCTCGTCTAGAACTAGGCCCGCTTCAAACGGAGCCGAAGCTTTCGGAGAAACGACAAGGAGGAGTGTTCCGCCCTCCTCCACCCACCGAAGCAGAGCCTCCTTCTCCTCTTTCTCTGCCCGCCGCTCAAACGGCTCGAACATCACAAGCAGACCTGCGTCCGGGGGCAGATTCTCCAGGGGTCGCTCAAACCGCTCAACCTCTTTGCCCACACGCTGTAAGAGTTGGTAGAGCGCCTTCGTTCCGCCGGGGCCGGCGTTGTAAGTTGTGGGTTGATCTGCTCCACCGCCTTCAAAGCTGCGTTGGGCATAATGGGCCATCGCAGCAATGAAAACAAGCAGGAGAACGATTAGCGTCCATGCCTCTCGTCCAAGTCGCATTCCGAATCGTCCGGCTCAAATGGTAGACTTATTATACCTGTTAGGTGGCGCTTAGGACTTATTGCCCTGGCCCCAATCGAAGTAGAACATTTGAGTAGTAAAATAGAGGGGACATATTTCTAGGAGTGCTACAATATGCCAGGGAAAGGAACTGCTCCAAAAAGCGGCGATGAATTGAAACAACGAGTCGTTGCTCTTGCTCAACGTCTTGGATTGCGCGCACAAACAGAAGTGAGGGCAGCAAGAAGGTTATGGGGACAACAACGATACATTGACGTGGTAATCACTGATGAGAAGAGTGGCAAACGACTGGGCATTGAATGTAAATTTCAAGCCACGCCTGGGACAGCAGAAGAGAAAGTCCCCGCTACGATACAAGACATAGCCTATTGGCCAATCCTAGGCATTATTATGCAAAGATACTCCATGCTCATCACTATGCAGTAGGAAGATTCTGCGCTATGAAGCAATACGAGGCTGTGCTTCAAACCATGGAAAAGCTTGGTGGGCAGGCGACACTTGCTGAACTCTATGCAGAAGTTATGAAAATCAAAGAATGCAAGTGGAACACCAAGACACCTTTTGCTTCCATTCGACGTATTGTCCAGACACGCCCTGAGATTTTTAGAATCAGACCAGGTTTATGGGCTTTGAAATCGTACAAGCACAAGCTCGAGGTTGCTGAAGAAAGAGATACGACATCCACAGCGATTGAACAGAGCCATTCATATTATCAAGGTATTTTGGCTACTATCGGCAATCTTCGTGGCTTCTTGACTTTTATCCCTAATCAAGACAAAAAGAAATTGTGTGTCAAAAAGCCACTGGCTGAAATACGAACACTCGATGAGGTTCCGAATTTTAGCTATGAAACTTTTGTAAGAAGATGCGGGACCATAGACGTATCATGGTTTAACGTACGCAGAATGCCACATAGCCTGTTTGAGGTGGAGCACTCAACCGATTTTCAAAACTCGCTGATAAAGTTTTGTGATTTTCAAGACTTCCACACACAAATGGTGATAGTTGCAGACAAACAAAGACGAGATGAGTTCAAGGAAAAGATGCAACGATCTGCATTTAAAGCGATTGAAGGCAGGGTAGAGTTTTTAGATTATGATATGCTTGTTAAACAGTATGAATATGAAGTACTAAGATCAAGCAATTCTTTTTCCATTTAGAAAAGGTGTACTATGCAAAGATATGATGTATTTCAATTTGACAGGGATACATTTGTAGTTTTCGACAGACAGACAAACCGCGAGATTTGCATTTGCGGTAACTATGAAGGTGGAATGGATGCGGAGAAAAGGGCGGTCGAGATTGCCTATGCCTTAAATGCAAAAGAAAGCAAAAAGACACTAAACAACGAAGTCGCTGTGAATGAAAATCCCACAGAACCCGTTAGGTCAACCTTCGGTCGGTCTAATCCATCTTGACCACGTAGCCGAAGTTATCAGTGTTCTGTCGGAATTTCCCCACAACAAAGAGTTTTACTACGAGATTCGCAGAAAAGACCCTTGGAAATTGAGGCTGCCTGAACGAGCCGCGAGGATGATCTATCTGAACAAAACAGGGTATAACGGCTTGTATCGTGTCAATCGGCAAGGACAATTCAATGTGCCGTTTGGACGGTATAAATCACCTAAGTATCTGGATCGGGATAACTATTGGCGGTCTCTCATGCCCTACAAAATGTTGAAATTCTCTGCGCTTCATTTGAAACGGTTGTAGATAGAGCCGAGCCAGGTGACTGGGTGTATTTCGATCCCCCCTACGTTCCTGTTTCTCAAACAGCCAACTTTACTTCTTACCACGCGAACGGCTTCGGCTTGCAAGACCAGGAAAAATTGCGGAACGTTTGTGTTGCACTGAGCCAGAACAATGTTTATATAACAGTTTCAAATTCCGACACTTCCATCGTGCGTTCTCTATATAATTCTCCATATTTCTCAATTGATGAAGTTTTGGCGAATCGTGCCATTAATTGCAATGGAGCAAAGCGCGGCAAGATCACTGAATTGGTGATCACGAATTATCCTGTCAATCGAGCAATTCAACTACAGTTGCTTGAGCAACGAGCACCTTATCTTGTTTTTCAACAGCGCTACCTAAAACGCACTTCCACCTGACGCCGCTCCGTTGCGCTTCGCGGCGCAGGTGAAGCGCGAGCCATTATACCTACCAGCCCCATTGGAGAGGACATTTCGTTTTTTATGCTAAATTTATAATCGGATGGTCATGAATAAGTTATTGCACGCCCGCGATGTCCATCAGGAGTTCAGAGATGAAACACAAAACAGTCCATCCAGAGGCCGGTAGCGCTCATCGTGCCACAGCAGAAACAGACTTGGAGGCTCCCCCGATTCGCGTGGGTGTGTTGACACCGGACCCTCTGCTGGGCGAGGGACTGGCTGCTCTGCTCAACCAGTCCAGAGAGTTTATCTGTGCAGGTAACTGGACGGAAAGCGCCTCGATGCTCCGTGAGTTAGGGGTCGATCCTACGGATGTCCTCCTCATCGACGCCCACCTTTCGGATAGTTCCTGCTTCGACGTTTTGAACACAGTCCTTAAGACCTGCGACAAAACGCGGGTGATCGTGATGGTGGATTGCCAAGAGGCACATTGCGTTGTGCTGAACCCACGCCTTTCCGTCAATTCCGATTCTCCGAAGAGATTTCGCAGTTTGAGTCGCGAGTATCCTGAACCGGATGACTGCCTTCAGATTGCCCTCAAGAACGGGGCGCACGGCGTACTGCGTCGGCAGTGTCCCTTCAGCCGGATTGCGGAGGCCATTCGCGCTGTTCACGCGGGGCAGTGCTGGATGGAACTCCCCACAGCAGCACGCCTTGCCAGACAGTATCTTCTTTCTCTGCATCCCACGCCCCCGATGTCCATATCGGCAGGCAGCAAGAGCCTGACCTTGCGCGAGCGGCAGATCGTGTCTCTCATCGCACAGGGACGCTCGAATAAAGAGATCGCTGGCGAACTCCGGCTGGGCTACTCTACGGTCAAAAACTATGTCAGCAGTATCCTGCAGAAGCTGCACCTGAGTGACCGCACGCAGTTAGCACTCTACGTCGTGGCTCACAGCCCGGCAGACACCTGAGATGCTGGAAGTTTTGGGCGTCTTTCTGCGCCTGGGTGCGGTTGTCTTCGGTGGGCCATGAGCACACCTGCTTCCAACAGCCCTTTTGTTGGTTACCGCCATTTTTGTTCTGAGCCGATAAAAGGTCAGCGTGCCCTGGGTAGGTTCAACGTGTCACATTTTGCCCTCTCGTGC
>DATLXY010000371.1:0-2410 GCA_035575335.1 Nitrososphaera sp.
GATGCTGCTAACGGATCGCTTATCCAGGAATTCTACCTGTGGATGAAGGATAACCAGTCGTCGGAAGCCCATCAAAAGAACAACCTCAAGGCCGTAATGAACTTCACCCGGTGGCTGAGGGCAAACCAACCCGGAACGACACTTCTCGATGTCAACAAGAAAGAGCTTGTCCTAAAGTTCCTCGCTACAAAGGAGAAAACCAGCGACGAAGACCTCGAGGGCAAGTGGATCACGACATGGAATGATTACCTCAACAGAATCAAGCTGTTCTATCGCTGGGTGCACAACTACAGGAACGCCAGCGACGAGATGAAGCGCCTGCCTGTTTCGGAATGGAAGACCCCGGGCTTTGTCCAGCTGAAGCCCAAGAAAAGCTGGCGGGCCAGCCCATACTCCGCCACAGAAGTCTGGGAGCTTGAAGAGCTGCTGACCGTCGTAAAGTACGAGCCGCAGCAGCGCAACAAGGCCGCGATCATGCTCATGTGGGACCTCAACGCGCGCAACCACGAGGTGACGAACTTGCGCATCAAGAACATACGCTTGAAGGAGAACTACGGCGAGGGCGAGATACCATACGGCAAGACAGGGAGCGGCCCCATCCTGCTGACCGCCTCGTTTCCCTACGTGCGAGACTGGCTCAACCTGCACCCGCTGAAAGACGTTCCGGATGCCCGGCTCATCTGCGACCTGAACACCGGCAAGCCTCTGACTCCAGATCGCATCTGGTTCATCATGACTCAGCTGCGGGAAAGAATCAAGGCTGTGGTCAAGGCCGGGCTTGTCAAGGACGAAAGCGAGCGGCAAAAGCTGGAATACCTTCTGAAAACAAAAAAGTGGAACCCCTATTGCCTGAGGCACTCCAGCATAGAGCACGACTCCGGGTACCTGCCGGAATTTGCGCTGCGGAAAAAGGTCCGCTGGACCTTGAATTCAAAGCAGCCAGCGAGGTACATCAAGAACAAGTGGACGCTGGAGATAAAGCGACAGATCCTCGGCAACAGCGGAATAGAGATGACAAGTGCCGAAAGCAAGCACGTATCAGTGCACCGGCCCTGCCCTCGCTGCAGCCTCGCCAACGCCCCGGAGAACAGGACTTGCTCAAGGTGCGGCTACCCCCTGAGCCAGGAGGCCTTGGAGGAGATAAAGGCGCGGGAAAAAGAAGAGATGAAAAAGGCTCTGGTCGAATTGCTTGAAGAGCACCCGGAGCTCATGGTAGAAAAGTTTGGCAGGATGCATGGCTATGGCTTCATCGTTTCCGGCCAGGGCAATCTAACAGCGATGAATGGCGAGGCACCCATTGCTTTTGCTGCCTTACCCGCTGATGCGACTGCCGCTATGGCTCGGAGTTCGCCTCGCAGGGTGTATGACAGGCCATCCTCCTTATTTACCATTGAAGGATCGCGTCAGGAGAACCACTAATCGAGCACATCTCAAATCTATGTTCAGGAATATGAAGAGCGAGCCTACAATATGGAGCTCGGAACAGGTTGATTCTAACGGCAGGCACTAGTTCTGTTCAATGATAAGAAGAATCCTGATGGGGAAAAACGCCGCAAAAGAAATTAACATGCTTGACTAATAGATAGGTACCAAGGCAGTCATGCTCACTAGCCAGAGTGCGGCTTGTTCAACACGGCTGGTGAGGAAAACCTCCGGCGTGGCAAAACTTTAGGTTGTCTGCCCTAGCTAATGTTATATATTTAATTATTGGCTTGATAAAGAGTCCCAAGCGGTACCGTAGCACGACATGTATCAGCTCCTATCGGCAATGGGTCATTACCTGACACGACAGGTAGACGATCACCCGTTAACTAGACAGAACCTGTGGCGGTTATCCTAATATCGAATATATATTCTACTAGTGGCGATTGCTAGCGAATTTAAATAATAGTACCAAGTATAGGAAATTGGTGACATGAGATTTCAGAAAAGTCTCCTATAAGAAACAGGAAACTTCTTTACACGCTCGCCGGAACTATCATCGCCGCCGGTATCCTTGCTACAGCTGTACTGACGCAAACAATAAACCAAAATTCTGTAAAAGCTGCTCAATCACAACAACAAGCACTACGTGAAGAGCCAGCAACAGAATCAAAACCGAATGAAATACAATATAGAACGGGTATCCCTACATTGACATCATTTGAGAATGAATATTCTGACTCGATAGATTACTATCAGGTAAAGGAAGGACATTATAGCTATCTGGACAGGGCAATTCAGAAAGGTACAACGCTTATCTCAAATTCAGAAATGGATGAATATTTCAAGACATTTTCAGACAAAGGGTACAAATTTGCAGTAACATCAGCAGACGGGAAAACAACAAAATACTATACAATAAACTATTTCGAGCCGCCCATATCACTTGCCAACCACAATATCCTGATAAGCATATTGGATAAAGTAG
>DATLXY010000372.1:0-2969 GCA_035575335.1 Nitrososphaera sp.
CAACCTGGAATGCATCGTCTACTGTCCAGTGAACAAGACCGGTGGCGCCTGCATCGTCCAGCGGCCGGAAGACAACAAGGCCGTCATCTCGGAAGACTTGTGCACGGGTTGTGGCATCTGTATAAAGAAATGCCCCTTTGATGCGATTGTAATCGTCAACCTTGCAAGAGAACTTTCGACCGACAAGGTCCACCAGTATGGGATCAATTCTTTCCGCTTTTACCGGCTGCCCACTCCAAAAAAGGGCGCGGTGGTGGGCTTGGTGGGGAGAAATGGCATGGGCAAGTCGACCATTGTGAACATCCTTTCTGGCAACCTCAAGCCCAACCTGGGCAAGTACGACCAAGATGTTTCATGGGATGAAATCTTGGAATATTATCAGGGGACCGAAATGAAATCGCACTTTGAAAAGATCGCAAATGGCACTATGCGGGCAAGCATCAAACCGCAGCTCGTCTATCTTATTCCAAAGGTATTCAAGGGGACGGTCAAGGAGCTATTGGACAAGTACGACGAGCGCAAGGTGGCGGATAAACTGGTGCCACAGCTAGGTCTTGAAAACATACTTGGGCGGGACGTTTCTCAACTGAGCGGTGGCGAGCTTCAGAGGCTTGCAGTTGCGGTGGCTGCGTCAAAAGATGCAGAGTACTATTTCTTTGACGAGCCGTCATCCTACAATGATGTTTACCAGCGCCTCGCAGTAGCCAAGGTCATGAGGCAGCTGGCAGAAGAAGAAGGCAAGAGCGTGATGGTGGTAGAACATGACATGACGCTCTTGGACTATTTGTCAGACTATGTCCACATACTCTATGGAGAGCCTAGCGCGTACAGCATCGTCTCCGGAGCGCAGAGCACCAAGGTCGGGATCAACAACTTTCTTGAAGGATTCCTGCCGGCTGAAAATGTGCGCTTCCGTGACAAGGCATTCAGGTTCGATGTGGCAGCGGCAAACGATGACGTCATCCTCGACATACCTGTCGTTAGTTACTCCGATCTCGCAAAGTCCTTCGAGTCGTTCAACCTGAGGGTAGAGTCCGGAAAGGTGCGCAAGGGAGAGATAATTGGCATAGTAGGTGCAAACGCTCTCGGAAAGACCACGTTCATGCGCATGCTAGCAGGGGTAGAAAAACCCGATTCGGGCAAAATTGATGTTGGCGCCAAGATCTCGTACAAGCCACAGTACCTGAGCCAAGACTACGAGGGTGACGTGCGCTCGCTGATGTATGTTGCATACCAGAGCCCGGTCGAGGGCTCGAGTGTAGAGGAGCAGATAATTATCCCGATGGGTGTCAAGAAGCTGTATGAAAAGAGCGTCAAGAGCCTGAGCGGGGGAGAGTTACAGAAGGTAGCTGTCGCTGCGTCTCTTTTGCGTGAGGCTGATATCTATGCTCTTGACGAGCCGTCTGCCTTCCTCGATGCCGAGGACAGGATTGCAGTTGCAAAATTCCTGCAGAGATTTGTTAGGGCCCGGAGCAAGTCCGCGCTAATCATCGACCATGATATGCAGTTAATAGATTTGGTCGCAGACAGACTGATGATCTTTGAGGGCAGGCCTGGCATACAGGGTACGGCGACTGCTCCCATGAAGAAGGAGGAAGGAATGAACCGCTTCCTTCGAGCGCTTTCGATAACGTACAGACGCGACGAAACAACTGGCAGACCCCGCGTGAACAAGGAAGGCGGCAGACTGGACCGCGAGCAAAAGCAATCTGGCAACTATTACTACGTGAAGAACTACTAATGCCGCACATGCTAAAGCAGGTACTTGGCAGCATCCTCTCTCCAGAAGAGACCGCGCAGGTGTATTCCGCCTTTGACCAAATAGGTGATATCGCGATAATCAAGATACCTGACGAGCTGAAGACAAGAAAGAAGTTAATAGCAGATGCCATACTAGCTAACATCAAGACTACCAAAGCGGTGTTTGCGCAGGTATCGGCTGTCAGGGGCGAATATAGGATCCGTGACCTGGAATTCTTAGCGGGAGACAACAGAACGTTGACCGAGTACAGGGAACACGGCTGCAGATTCAAGGTGGATGTGGCCAAGACGTACTTTTCCCCGCGCCTTTCGACAGAGAGAAAAAGGGTCGCTGATATGGTCGGTGACAACGAAACTGTAGTCAACATGTTTGCAGGTGTAGGCACCTATTCAGTAATCATTGCCAAGACAAACAAGACGTGCAAGGTATACAGCATCGATTCTAATGCGGTCGCAAGCGAGCTTGACAGGATAAATGCTAGGCTGAACAAGGTTCAAGACAGGATAACTACGATATGCGGCGACGCCGCCACGGTCATAAAGGAAAGGCTTGCAGGGCAGGCCGATAGGGTATTGATGCCCCTCCCAGAGAGGGCCAAAGAGTTCGTCGACGCGGCAGTCCTTGCTCTCAAGGAAAAAGGCATCGTCCACTATTTTGCCCACGTCAAGGCCGATGACAAGAAAGCAGCGCTAGAATTGGGGTTGAGCGATGCGCACGATGCTTTTGCAAAATATCGACATCAGGTCATGTCTGTACGGGTGATCAGAGAAGTTGGACCAAGGATCTATCAGATAGTTGTTGACGTTTTGGTTCTCAAGCCGTAGATTTCTCTTCTTCTCTTGGCGCAGTCAGCATCGTGTAGCCGATCCAACCAAGAACCGTCAGTAGCACAGCAACCGCGCCTAGGACGGTGAGCTGCAGGAGGAGCATACCCCATTCCGTGCCAAGAAGAACGTAAGCGTAGGAGATGAACGCCAGAATTGAAACAACTAGGAGTGCAGCGCCGGTCCCCTTGCCGCCCCTTCTCTTAACGTTCATAGCGGAAAGGCAACGGAGGCATCTTAATAATCTTTTTAACCGAGCTCTAGTGCCATGAGATATGCATCTTCGCCATCTCTGTAGTAAGAGCGCAGCCTGGACTTTATCTCAAAGTTCAACTTTTCATATAGCTTGATTGCGGCGGTATTGCTGACCCTCACCTCAAGGT
>DATLXY010000373.1:0-2697 GCA_035575335.1 Nitrososphaera sp.
GTTTGATCAGAGAGATCAAGCGCGAACCGGCCCAGCGAGACACATTCTTTAATATCATCCGAAGATTCTAGAAGCACCTGATCTAAGCCTTCTGAAGAAGAGTTCAGAAAGACACCATATCATATCACTCAATTCTGCGACTCTGAAGGCGTTGTCTATATATCTGGTGAAGATATCTTAGACTACTTTTACTGCCACGTCCGCGTCGACGATCTTCTTTTCTTTGGCGATTTCAAACATCCTTTCTATTGCCTCTTTACCTTCATTGCCCATGTCAACAGTCAGGTTGTTGACGTACATTTTCACAAATTTCGTGATCGTTTCTTTAGATTGTCCTCGCGCATACCGCATCGCATACTCTACTGCAGCATCGATGTTGTCGAGACCATATTTCACCGATCTTGTAAAGGCGTCGCTAAACTCCTCTATCTGTCTGGCGCTCATTTTCCTAGTGCTTGCAACGTTAATACCGAGCGGAACTGGCAGGCCGCCAGTGTTCTCCGACCACCATTTGCCAAGGTCAATCACTGCTTCGAACTTGGCCTTGTCGTAGGTTATCTGCGCCTCATGAATAACGAGCCCGGCGTCGGCCTTCCCTGATTCAACTGCATCAGGTATGGATTCAAAGGGCATTTCTTTTTCGTTAAAGTTGCCAATTGCCAGCTTTAACAGGAGGTTTGCAGAAGTCATTTTGCCGGGGATTGCTACCAACGATTCTCGCAGGCGTTCTAGCGTCAGATTGTTGTTGCCCTTTCTTGTAATGACTATTGGGCCATAGTTGAGCCCAAAGCTGCCACCGCTTTTCAAGATGACATAGTCCTGCAAATATGCAAATGCATGAGCAGATACTGCCGTGATGTCCAGCTCGTGTTTGAGTGCTCGACGGTTGAGCGTCTCGATGTCCTCTATAACGTGTTTTACTGAAAAGCCGGACTTCACATTTCCGGACGCTATCCCAAAAAACATGAAGGCGTCGTCCGCGTCTGGCGTATGCCCCAGCGTTATCTCCATGACTCACTTTGAACCAATTTCTGTCCCTATTAAATCATCGTCTGAGGAGCGGTAAGAATTCGTTCTAAAAAGTGACCGGAGTCAGTGTAAGAATCCATCTTATAACGTAGATATGGTAGGCATCTATAGCACGGCCATATACGCGGTAAAATTGCGACACACTCTTTTATAATGGACGCTTCTTCCAAACAGGCGTGGAAAGAAGGTCCGATAGCAATCAAGATAAAACGCTTCAAGTTAGGTTGCTAGAAAGCACGCCGCAGAATCCTCAGCCAAAGGTTGCCCTGTTTTCGATAGAGACAAAGGGTGGCATAGGTACGATTAGAAAGATACAGTCTTGCAGGGAACAAGATAAACCTCCGAATTATAGCGCAATGTCAGGGAAGGATTCAGCTATGCATTTGGACCTAACATCGGCGAAGACGAAATCAAAAAGAGATGTTGGTTACCTTTAGGCCGAAAGAGAAGATCCGCGAATGGGCAAGCACGGGTGTCATCGAGATAAATCCAAAATGGCGTGATTGGATTGCTCCGATAGTATGTGTCCACGGGGACGTCCACAAGTTTCGCCTCATCTTTCCACCAATCCTTACTCTTGCTACTACGAAAAACGTTGCAGCAAATCCGGCAATTAGTAGTAACTCTGTCAAGGATTGTTTCGGACGTCCCTGACCTAGTCAGTCCAAGAGTTCCTGCACTTTGCGCGCCTATCTGCAATGCAGTTGTTGAAGTTTATGAAAAGACGTGCTGCTATACTATCAGACACATAGACATAGACAGTTTATTGGATAGGATTAGGGAATGGCTTGAAAAGATTACTCCGATACCTCCAATAGACCCAGAAGGTCCAATAGGTTCGATTCCCCGACCCGACCCTGCTCCATTTGGGAGAGGGGTATCGAAGATTCTCAGGCTGGTTCGGGTAAGCGTAACCAGGATTCCGCTTGGCAATGTTCCGCAGAGGCTAGTGGACTATTACCAAGCGTTCTACACAATGCGTCCTGAAAAAAGGCTCGATTACATCAATGTACATGACTACCTGTACCCGATATTCTGCACATGCAGCTCCAGAAAAGTTGGAAAAACACCTGTGAACGAAGACGGAGAATTCAGCCTCCGCTTTTTCGGAGGAGCAACGAAAAGCGGCTGCAGAACGGTTTACTACTACAAGGTGAGGCAGTGGCAGGAGGACCAGTGGGTCTACATATACGACGGCCAGACCACTAACAAGTATTTTAAGGCTTCAGACGACGCTCGTCTTCGCACGTGGAAGGGCCTAGCATGCCCCCCTTCTGGCGGACATAAGTCTTGGCGGGGTTTTGTGATGCTGGAAGACATTGGCTGTACTCCGAGCTGGAGGCTCGCCAGTTCTCCACCGAATTCAGAGTTTGGCACATCAAGCGCAAATCCTGACGACGGCCTTACAAACACTGGTCAACCATGGGGCAAGACGCTTCGTTTCAGGTTCAAGTTCTGCGAGGGACTCAAGGCACTCGGGGCAAAGTAATACAGAGTTAGCGTTGTCAGGGCCAGTTCTAGCATAGACCCTGAGCCTGGCGCGGTTCCCCCAACCGTTCGCAAATCCTGTAGCATGGAGACGCTGGGTCAATGTCGGCGGCCAGATCAAGACAGAGGCGGTCACGCCCGGTCCGCTAGTAGCGTCCGACGGAACAAGTGCACTTTACC
>DATLXY010000374.1:0-4195 GCA_035575335.1 Nitrososphaera sp.
CCCCTGGCCGACCGGTTATGAGCCGGTCGCTCTGCCAGGCTGAGCTATGGGCCCGATCGAACATTCGTAAAAGTGGAGTATGTATAAAGGTTTGGTGGTCTGCGGCATCAGCAGTTATTCATGCAGCAACCGCCGACATACTTTTCCTGAACCGAGTCCAGTAGCATGTTCTGTGCCCTGAGGGACTCTACTGCAGCTGCAAACGCTGCTCCCTGGCGGTCATCGGGGATCTTTTGCAAGATTTCCCTCCAGACCTGCGCGTGCATGACATCCACTTGTTCGTGAACCTCAAAGTATTTCGTGGCGTCTTCGCTGCTCAGACCATAGAACTTTTTCAACCCGTCTATCTTGGTTCTGCTTATCTTTGGAAGTTCCATCTCGTAGGCGTACATAGCCGCAACAGCCTCCTCAAACGAGGCCCTACAGAGTTCCATCATTTTTGCAACGGCAGCGTTTGTCTTCGGAGCACCGTCATAGTCGACAAGCTCGTTCCTTGAAACGCCAAGCGCTCTGGCAAACCTTATCCACGGTTCGATGTGCTCAGCCTCTTCCTTCGCGTTGACAAGGACATCAGGATTACTATTATTGGTCCACTTTACGATGCTTTCTACAAAGCTTGGCACCGCCTTGACCAGCTGGAAATATTCCTTCGAATAACCTCGAAGATGATCGATCGTCAGTTTGCCTTCTGACCACATCTGGTAGAAAGAGTGTTTTAGAAGGCTGCGGTTCTCAATTTCCGAATCGATCTTCTGGACAATATTCATGGGTGATCTCTTTCCCCCCTCATTCAAAAACCTTACGAAAATTTTGCAAGAAAGGATTTTATGTGAAGGTTCTTACAAACTCTGCGAGTGCTCCGGTGGTGTAGTAGCCTTTGTTGGGCTGCACAGTCCGGTCAAGCATTGTGGCCTTTCAAGTCGCAGATCCCGGGTTCAAATCCCGGCCGGAGCACTTCAGTTCTACAACATTAAATTAATATTGACACCTCTCGAAGGATCGTCAGGAATAGAGCGCGTTTTGAGCAGGAGGAACAACAACATCGGGACCAATCCCCTAACCGAGCAGTTTGCAGACATCCTATCAAAGATCGAAGATGCCCTCGTGCGCGAGCTTGACCTTTATTCTTGGTCTGAATTCCACGCGCCGCTTCGCTATGCCTGTGAAGGGGGCAAACGGATCAGGCCACTGATATTGGTGCTCTCGGCAGAAGCCATCAACTCGAAGAAGGCTGGCCAGGAAGCATACCTCGCCGCCTCTGCAATAGAGCTCCTTCACACAGAGTCGATAATCCACGACGATATTATCGACGAGGAGAATCAGCGCAGGGGCAAGCCGTCATTTCACATCAAGTATGGTTACAACAGCAGCATTCTGACGGCTGACTTTGTCCTCGGAATAATACTTAACATTGGTTCGAAACTCAAAGACCCTCGCATCATAAACGAGCTATCAATTGCAGCTACTAGGATGAGCGAGGGCGAGATGATGGAGATAAAGCTCAACAAGGCGCCTGACATCACTGAGGACGACTATATCAAGGTGCTCGAGTTCAAGACTGCCTCGCTCTTTGAGGCATCTGCAAAGGTGGGCGCAATAATCAGCGGTGCCAACGACGACCAGATCCGCGCCATGACATCTTTTGGAAACCTCCTAGGAATAGCTTACCAGATACACGACGACCTCATCGACTGGAACAACGAAAACAGACTGTTCAACATGCTGGTCAAAAAGAACGATAGATCGCAGGAGCTGGTTGAACACATGGACAAGCTCTACCAGTCATATGCAGCCAAGGCGAAGAACGAGCTCCGCAAGATTAAAACTGACAACGAGGCTAAACGCCACCTAGAACATTTGACTGACCTGGCATCAGTTCAGTTCTAAAAAGTACGCGACATTACACAACAGGTCCAGCATTAACCTCTGGAAAATCAAATCCCGCATCTTTGTGTTATAAAAAATGTGTGAACGCAGCCCCGATGTCGGCGGCCAAATGCATGTCCATTAGTTGCCGCCTACTATCGACGCGGTGGTGATATTTGTCAGGTCAGGTACTGCCCTTGAGGCAAGGTCGAGGAGCGGCGCGTGCCAGATACCAAAGCCCACCATAAACACCATCGCAAACACAAGCACTGCCACTATCGCCCGCGGCTCCTTTACAGGGGTCATGTCGGGTGCATCTTCCATGTACATCTTTCTAATGATCCACGCGTAGTAGCCCAGCGAGAGTGCGCTGTTGAGGACGCCGGCGATCGCAAGCCACGGGCCCCATTCTACAATTGGACCGGAGTTGATAGCGGCTCCAAAGAGTGCCAGCTTGCTCCAGAACCCGTTGAGCGGAGGTACTCCTGCCAGCGCCAGCAGAGAAATCGCAAATGCAATGGCTGTTATCGGCATGCGACGGCCAAGGCCGCGGTACTTTTCTAGGCTGTAGCTGGCAAGAGCGATAGCGACGGCTGCCACCGCAATGAATCCGGCGGATTTCATAACCGCATGGTTGATGATGTGAAAGAGAGAGGCTGAGAGCGCCTGTTCAGAAAATGGTGCCAGCGCGATACCTATCAGGATATAACCAGCCTGTGCCAGAGACGAGTACGCAAGGATCCGGGGGACGCTTCTTTGCATCAGCGCAGCCAGATTTCCGAGCGTCATGGTAAACACTGCAACCACTGCAAGTGTGAGCGTCCAGTCTACGTTCAGCGCAAACATTCCAAGCACGATAACCCGAAGCGCCGCAGCAAAGCCAGCCTTCTTTGTGCCTGCGGCTAGCAGCGCTCCAATAGTTGTCGGAGCACCCTCGTACGCGTCTGGCAGCCACATGTGGAACGGTACAAGGCCCATCTTGAAACCAAAGCCGGCGATAAACAGTGCTACTGCGAACAGACCGATCGGTACGAGGCTCGCATCGAGGTTCGTCATTGCCCTGATCGAATCTCCGATGTTTGTCGTGCCGGTGATTCCGTAGACGATGCCGATTCCAAGCACAATGAGCCCCGACGACAGAGCGCCGAACATGAAATACTTGATGGCTGCCTCGTTAGAGATCGGATCCCGCTTGGCAAAGCCTGCAAGAGCATAGGTCGGGATCGACATCAGCTCCCATGCGACAAATAGCATGACAAGGTCTGTCGAGTAGGCGATCATGACCATGCCTATGCTAGATAACAGTATCAGCGAATAGTACGCGGCAGGGTTCGACTTCCCCCTGTAGTAGTTCCACGACGAGGCGGTTACCATCAGAGATACGATCAGGAGCGCCACTGCGAAGAACGAGCCAAACAGGTCGTCCACCAGCACGTCCTGCGAGAACGCTACTGCTGGCAAGACCTCGCCGGTGAATATGCGGAAGATCACAATTCCCATGGCGACGATGAGAGCGCCGAACGCCATTCCGCTGTAGAGCTTGTTTCTGTTGGCGCCCCTCTCCCGCATACCTGCGTCAATGGCAGGTATGGCCAAGCCTACCACGCCCAGTATTACCGTCACCAGTATTGGAGTTGACATCAGGTCAACCATCTTTTTCCATACACCATCTATAGCATCAAGAGCATCACAACTATCATGATGCCCGCCGCGAACACGAACAGGTATGTCTGAGTGATTCCGGTCTGGCTCGCCTTGACAAGGCGAGACATATATGCCATTGAGTGCTGAAGTGCAGGGTTCATACCGTCGATTATAGTGCTTTCAAAGTATCTCCACACAATGCGATAGATTGCAAGTGGCCCTACAACTGCTCCCCAGTACAGCGCGGTGTTGAGGTACCACCTGTTGTAGAGGAATTTCCAGATTGCTCTTGTGACAATGCTCCTTGAAACGATCTCTGGGTCGGCCTTCCTTCCAATGTAGAACAGATAGCCCAGTGCGCCGCCCAGGCCAAAGGCGCCTACCGACGCCGCCGCGGCCATCGGGTGGAGGCCAAGGATTGATCTGTCGCCTTCTGGAGCTATCGGGATCACCAACTCCTCGGGGTGTTCTTCATCACCGTGAATGCCAAATGAATGTTCGAGGTATCCGGCAAATAGGTGGTGAATCTGTGCTTCAAATGCAAAGCCCCCTACACCTATCACTATTGAAGCGACCGCGAGGATCGCAAATGGTACCCACATGCTGTGTCCTACTTCGTGCAGGTGACCGTGGTGTTCCAGCTCCTCGACGTGCTTGCTTGGCCTGCCAAAGAACGCCATGCCCA
>DATLXY010000375.1:0-2302 GCA_035575335.1 Nitrososphaera sp.
CACGGCATTCTTCTTGCCGCGCAGGTCAGATAACTTTAATGTCTTGCCGTCCTTGTCTCTCATGGTAAAGTCGGGGGCAATGCTGCCCTCAGTGAGCTGAACGTGCTTTTCCGCCATGACTCAAAGACCATCGAGTCAGGGATAAAAAACTTATGCTGCGATAAATGAAGCAAACGAGGGCGTTAAGGCGTACAGCTATTTTCATCGTCTGCAGTCGAATAGAATGAAGATGAAGCGACGATGAGGATGGGGAGGAACCAAGTCCTTCTAGAAGAACCGGTAATCTCCGGACGTATCGAATTTGCCGGATCGCCAGCCTAAGACTGCACAGAGCCTCCAAAGACAAATGTGTAGAACACAAAGTTGTCAGAACGTGGTATTATCTCTATTTCGTGCATGTCTGGCTTGTCAGTTTTCACCAGATTGTGCATGAAGGGCCAATGGATCTCCGCAACGCTGACATCGCCTTCGAGCTTGGCATCCTTTCCCAACTGGTCCTTGGTCAGGTAATTACCATCGAGCTTTATCTCTATCTTGCCGGGCTTGCCATCCGTTGTGCCCATGATGCAATGCACCCGGCTTGCGGCATTGTAGTTCATTATCACGGCCGGGTTCTGCTCCTTTCCCCCCGGCACATACTCGACACCCTCTCTCTTCCATATCCACCTGCCCCTGAGGTACACTACGTTAACGTCGTGAGAGCCGGTATCTGCTACGACATTTACGGTGCCCGGCTTGAGCCTTTGGTTGTTACCAAAACGCCTGAGCCGTGAGTAGCCAACACACGTTTCAGGTGCCATGCCGAAAAAGTGCATGCCATAGGTGTCATAGATCTCATCGGTTGGGTCGGCATCGTCATTTCCTTCATCTGGTTTCTTGCCCGCCTCTTCCAGTAGCTCTACGACAACGTCTTCAAAATCGGCAATTCCTCCGTAGCCCGCGTGCTCGTAGCGGATAAAACCATTGTGGTCGATGAGGATGTGTTTTGGCCAATACATATTGCCGTAGGCGTCCCATGTCTTGTTCTTTGTGTCGAAAGCATTGGGGATGTCGAGGTTGTAGCGCTGGAGAGCATGTCTGATGTTATCGTGGTCGGTCGCAAAATTGTATTCGGCTGAATGCGCCTGTACAACTTGCAGGCCGTATTTCCCATACTTCTGCTGCAAGCGCTTCATTACCGGGATGGTGCGCAGGCAAAAGATGCACGTGTAGGTCCAGCAGTCAAGCAGCACAACCTTCCCCTTGAGACCTTTTATGGAAAGGGGCTGTGAATTCGCCCAACCAGTAATCTCCCTAAATTCTGGAGCAGGGGTCGCTGGTATGACATCCATGCGGATATTGCTGGATTCAAGACAGGATATAACTGTTAGATTTTTTTCGGCTGCCGCACGACCTGTTGTCTAACAATACGTGCTGCCATAGTCACCGGAAGCGGTAGAGGGATAGGCAGAGAAACGGCTGCTCTGCTCGCAAGGCGCGGCACAGATGTGGTTGTTTGTTCAAGGACACAGAGGGAAATTGATGATACTGTTAAGATGATCAAAAATATTCACGTCGGCGTGATCGGAATAAGATGCGATGTCAGCAATTCATAGCAGGTTGACTATTTGGTCAAGAGGAGTGTTGAGGAATTTAGGACGGTTGACGTTATGGTAAACAACGCCGGCATCTTTACAGTAAAAAAGCTAGAAGACACGTAGGAGAACGAATGGGCCGAATACTCGATGTGAGCCTCAAGGGTACGTTCTTGTATTCCAAAGCTGTCCTGCCATACATGTTCCGCAAAAATTCCGGGACAATTATTAACGTCAGCTCCGGCGCTGGCAAGGTAGGCTTTGACGGTCTATCTGACTATTGCGCAAGTTCGGTATGATGGGGTTAACGGAGAGCCTCACGTGGGAGGTCGCCGGTCATCACATCACAGTGATGGCGATGTGCCCATGTGAAGTTGCAACAAGGATGCAGGAATCAGACCCTGAATACTATCGTGAAAACAGGCACAAGATGCCCAAGCGCGAAGATGTCGCGGCAAAGATTGTCGACGTGAGCTTTAGCAGCAAGTACCGGAACGGCCAGTCCATGGGCATCTAGTGATGTTGGGTCACGAGTGAAGAGGTCTTAAGTGCAAGAAAAGAATAGGACATGATCGGTCGGTCGGTTAATTGACAGCTCCTGTCATATACACGCTACGAAGGAAACCAGAGTCCTTTTGCACTGCGATGTTTCACTGCCAATAGAGCCTGGCAGGATCCGGTCGAAACCAAATGAAGGAGGATCGAGGCGCTAAGCGGTCAAGGATAGT
>DATLXY010000376.1:0-5769 GCA_035575335.1 Nitrososphaera sp.
GTCGGGTTCAAACCTGCAGCCTCGATAGCTAAGGCACAGGAGACCATCGACATAGTAAAAGGATCGCAGGCCCGCCTCTCAGTTCCAGGAAGACATGACCCTTGTGTTGTCCCGAGGGCGCCTCCTGTTGTCGAATGCGTAGTGTCTATGGTTCTGGCCGACCATGCCATACGGGCCGGACTAATACCACCGGTGTTGAAGTGATAAAGAGATGGTATCGGGCAGAAACGGCGATCTGGAAACATTACGCTATCAAGTCCGCGATATTACTGCCAAAATAATGCGCGATGTCAACCACCGGATGGAATTAGCAAAACAGATCGGAGAAATAAAGGATAGACTTGGAATCGACGTCAAAGATGAAAAGGTCGAAAACGACATACGTTCTATGGTGATATCGCTTGCAGACGAGATAGGGATGAGCAGGGAGTTTGCATTGCAGTTGCTAAATCTTTTGTTGGGGGAGTCGGAGAAGGTGCAGGCGCAGAACCGGCAGCAGAGAAAGCCGCGGAGGCAGACACATCTCGCGATATTTATGAAGGCAAAGCAGCTCGAAGCATCTGGTAAAACAATAATCCACATGGAGGTAGGCGAGCCGGACTATTCGCCGCCGGAGGAAGTCGGTGAGTCACTTGCCGCTTCGTTCAAGCAAAAGCTCTACCACTATACCGACACCCGTGGCGTTCCAAAACTCCGCGAAGCGATTGCAAGCAAAGAGCATGTTTCCGAAGATCAGATAATAGTTACTCCCGGTGGTCGCTTTGCAGTCTTTAGTGCAATTACGTCGCTCTTGAAGCTTGGACAGGAGTTGATCACGATAGAGCCGGCATGGCCTGCGTACAAGGAGTGCGCAGACTTTATTGGTGTAAGGACAAAAACCCTAAGGACTACCATTGAAGACAAATGGACTCCGGATCTTAGGCAACTTGAGGCATTGATAAATCCCAGCACTAAAATGATTGCGTTGAACTATCCAAACAATCCCACAGGCAAAGTGCTTGACGAAAAGACGATGGAAGGAATATTGTCCATTGCGAAGGACAACGACCTCTATGTGCTAAGCGACGAAGTCTATGCCGATTATGTTTTTGGAAAGTTTACAAGCATACACGAATACGGTTACGACAGGAGCATTTTGGTGTCTTCTTTTTCGAAACGCTATGCAATGACCGGTTTTCGGGTCGGCTATGCTGTTGCCGACAAGGACATCGTTTCCAAGATGGCGAAAGTGCAGGCTGTGGGGATAACAAGCGTTGCAGAACCCATGCAGTACGCGGCTCTTGCCGCTCTTGGGCATGATCCATCTGAAAACGTAAAGATTATGAAAAAGAGGCTTGAGTTGGTGTCATCCCGCCTCAAACAGATGTCACTTAGATTTGTAGAGCCAGACGGTGCAATGTACGTCTACCCTGAACTCCCAAGAGGCGATGACATTTCGCTGGTAGAGCGGTTGCTGGAAAAAGGGGTGGCTATTGCCCCGGGTAGCGGATTTGGAGACTATTATAGTAAGTTCGTTAGGATATCAGCTTGCCAGCCTGAAGAGACTCTTGCGAAAGGCCTTGATATCATGGCCGCTATAATAAAGGAGAACCCTTGAGTTGCAGCAAATAGCGATCATAGGCGCGGCAGGCAAGATGGGCTCTTGGCTGACCAAATATTTTTCGCGGCGCGGCCTGCACATCTCCGCATATGATGTCAATAGAAAATCGTTACAGGCCTCCAAAAACTTGTACATTGCAAGCAGCATCGCCGACTGTGTGAAAGATGCCGACTTGGTGCTCATTTCAGTGCCGGTCAGAGTAACTCCAAGAACAATATACGAATGTGCAAGAAACATGAAGTCTGGAGCCATTATTTCTGAAATATCATCTGTAAAGCACCGGACATTCCGCGCTTTGAAAAAAGTTCCTAGGGAAATCCGACCGCTGTGCATCCATCCGATGTTTGGGCCAGGTGCCACTGAGAAGCTGCAGCCGAAGATATTGTTGGTACCTGTCAGAAACGAAAAAGCCGAACTAAAGATGGTTCACTGTATATTTGAGAACGCCTCGGTAAAAGTGCTCCCTAACGCGAAGGCTCATGACGCGTCTGTTGCAACGGTACTTGGGATGACATATTTTGCAAACATCGTCTTTGCCAGAGTAGTCGCGTCAGAAGACGTTTCGGCGCTGAAGGAGGTCGCCGGGACGACGTTTGCTCTTCAATCGCTTGTTGCAGAAAGCATTCTTACAAACGAGCCCGACCTAGTTGTCGCGTTGATAAGAGAAAACCCGTATGCTAAAAGATACATACGGCAATTCCTGAAGGCGGCATCTACAGTTTCCAAGATGGCGTCTGCCAAGGATGATAGTAAGCTGAAGGCCGACCTAGAGAAAACCAAATTGAGGCTGCAAAAGTGGCAGGATTTGCAGCAGTCGTACAAGAAAATGTATGAGATCATAGAAAGTCTAAAGTAGAAAGAGAAATACATGAGCTAGCGGCTATACTGCACATTCCTATGGTGCTTTTGTGGCGCGACTCATGGCTTAAACCCCTATCTCATTTTGACGTTGGCGTGGAAACCTGCAGCTATTGCAGAAAAGCTTTTGGCGAGATAGAATTTGTCACCGCGTGTGATTTTTGCCAAAAGGGGATAATGCATGATTCATGCGCCAACAAACATATCCTGGCAGAGCACATGAAACAGCTGGAAGCAAAAATAAACGCGCATAAGGACAAGCCATTACACGACTATCAATAGCGTTGATTCCCGCTAATCTGAGGGTGGACCGAGATAATCCATTCCAACTCCGCTCTTTCTCTCACCATCAATTGTGGAGATCGTCTTGGTCGACTTTATCCCAGGCACCTTCCTTATTTTGTCGATTACAAATCCGACACTATTGCCCACTGGTACTTCGAGTCGCACGATCAGGTCAATCTCGCCATAAACACCTTCGACCGATACAACACCGGGAATCTGTGCAATCTCTTCAAGAACCGGCTTTTCCATCCCCGGCAACGTGTTTATCATGACGTAGGCACCCGGCATACTAAATCTTAACCATCGTCGGGATATTAAACAGTATTGCCTAGTTTTTATCATTGAGCAGGATCACGCCCGCTCATGAATTATGCTGTAATTCCGTCTCGTCTCTCTTTCGGCTTGTTTTTTTATGCTCTGTGTCGATGTTGTGCGCGAGGTCACCCCCTCCTCGCTTCTTGATAGGTGCCTCTCTCTCCTGCAATCTAGATGTCGTCGGCATATCTTTTAACATCATCTTCTATGTTTGGGGATGGCCGGCTACCTTTTTTCCAACTCGCTGCAAAGGAAGGTTGGATGGTCGTTGAATCTTTTAGCTCTTATATGAGGGTCATATGCTACTTTCCTTAAGTACACATATCAACTAATTTTACGTTCTAATCTTTTTAAAGAATCAGTTAAAGATTGTGGCAGATTGTCACAAACAAGACTGTTTACGTTCGACGCAACTTCTTTTTCGCTGGACCCGTCTGTAGAGGCCTATTTGAAATCCAAAGGGGCGTTATCACTTGACTTTGGGAGATTCGCATACATCAATTCGGAGATGATGCCCGCAATCCTTCTGGAGTTAATCGGAAACAATAAGACAGAGGCCGCGTCAAATGCTGACCTTGTTGCTGAGCTAAAGGCAGAGGTGGATAGGTATTCTGCAGAGAGGCAAAAAATGCTTGGAGAAGCTGCCAAGCTCCAAACACAGGTAAAGGCATATTCTGCAGAGGTCGCCACGTTGAAAGAGCAAGTCGCCGGAGCCGCTAAAATGGTGGAAGCCCTGAAAGCCGAAAATGCCCGCCTACAATCTGTTGCCAAGCATGCGTCATTATCAAATCCACAGTCGATACCGCAACCTTCACCTGCTGAGTCCTATGAGAGACTGAGGCAATCGTATGAAAAACTCATGAAGGATTTTCAAGCGCTCAAGGCACAGAACGCAGAAGCACTTACGTCGCTCAAGGTGCTTGAGGATGAAAACGAGGAGCTTATGTCGGAGCTCGAAAAGATGAGACACCCGCTTAATGCCACGTCTCCCAGAGCTGGTTAGCTCGTTGAAGACTTATATAGCGCAGTCTAAGTGAATTGAATCGATGGTTGAAAAGATGACAGCCGTATGGCTGATTATCCTCACTATCCTTGCTTGCTCTGCGGTACCGGGCGTCCTCATATGGCTCACGGCGAGTTCTGCAGGCATGGTGATTCCATTCCACCTGCATGTAGAGAAGGTGACGACGTTCATTCCCTTGCATTAGGGAGTAATGATACGCCGCGGGATCTGACTATCAATGGTGTTTGAGGGCCCAGAAAAGCGGAAACAATTGTTATTATCGATGGGCAAGCTTGCTGCAATTGTAATCGCCGCAGGGCTTGGCACCGTGGCTCTCACAGGATATTTTCGCTCACAAGACCCTATCTATCATTGTATTGAAAACCCTGAGCAGCAGCCTTACCAGATATCAGTACCTGTCACCGTGACTGAAGACGGATTACCTATACGGGTTCCTGCTGGTGTGGGAATCGAGGAGAACTGTATAAGGCCCGTCCACACCCTTGAGCAGAATGTGATCCACGTGGGTTATAGCAGGCCGCACAAGTTCACGTTAGGCCATTTTCTGTATTATTGGATAGGGAATGATCTGAGCAACTATGATACTCAGGTTTATGTGAACGACGAACCCCATAGCAATGGCAGCTTTCTAGATATTCCACTCAGGCAAGGCGATTCAATAAGGATAGAGTTTAAGAGCAGAAACTAATTATAAAATGTGGCTTGGTGTCTTCATGTGAGGGAGCTCCACACAGAGATCGAGATCAATGCCAACCCGGAGACTGTCTGGCGTATTATCACCGACTTTGAAAACTACAGAGAGTGGAACCCTTTCATAAGGAGGATTGTCGGCCAAGCAAAGCAAGGTAGCAAGATCGAGGTCCACATTCGTACGCCAGCGGGAAAGAAAAGAAAGTACGCGCCCACGATAACAAGAGTGGATGTCGGACATGAGCTTCGGTGGATTGGTAAGGGCTGGTTGTTGAACGGAGAGCATATTTTCACCATTGAGAGACTGCAGGAAGGTAATAAAGTAAGGTTCGTACATAGGGAGGTGTTTGGTGGGCCGCTGAGCGGCTTTTTTGGAACTAGCCTTGACACTGACATCAGGAAAGGCTTTGAAGAGATGAACAAGGCGCTAAAGGAAAGGGCCGAGCTTTCAAATCCATGACACACACAAAAAAAGTGCATTGTTGCGTAACTGACTCTCCTGTCAAGGAGGTTTGACAAAGCTGCATTTAGCTTGGCCTCCTGTCATCGCCTCCCGTACATGGTCAACTGGCGCTCTTACAACGAATCCCTGGTCAGGCGTGGAGAAGTTATGTTGGATTTTGATGTAATCGACGGCTGGCACGACGAGCTGGAAAAGATGAACTAAGGTAATGAAGGCACATACATACGTGCGCACTCGCGCGCGTATCATTCAGGTAGTACTACCGTCCCTCTCCCCCCCCTTTGTCCAGCTGCTGGGGTACATGCTGGCGTATTTTTTCCACCTGCCGTACAGACAGCTACTACTGAAGAAGGCGTAGTCAGGGCGCATGCAGGGAGCAAGGTACCGTCCATACCCGACTACAGCACCCTTTGCCGGCGCATCAACAGCCTGGACATCAGGGTTGACGAAGAAAAGGTGGGCAACAACATAGTCATCGCACTTGACAGTACAGGCATCATAAAGGTAGCCAACCGCGGGGAGAATGGATGCGGC
>DATLXY010000377.1:0-6755 GCA_035575335.1 Nitrososphaera sp.
TACTGCCAGAATAAAATTCAGGCTACAAGAGGCCAGGGTATACCTCATTAGCAATAGCAGTAGCGGCAGCAGCAGGGCAGTGTACAAGGTACTGAAAAGGCATGGCCTGAACAGGCTGAGCTGCAAGCTGAAGATAAGAAAGTACAGGCGCTTTGAGAAGAAACACCCAAACGATTGGTACAGATGGACATCCCGGGATCGTTCTACCTTCGTAACTCAAGCACGAAAAAAACTACATCGTAAGCTGCATTGACGACTGTACTCCAAAGGTGGTAAGTAAATGGACGGAAAGAAAGAGAGAAAGAGAGAAAGAGAAAGAAAGATGAGCAAGGATGTCCCTCTTGACGTGCTGCTACAGAACTGGATATATACATACATGACAACGGGAAGCAGTTTTTGTATCAGAAAAAAGAAAATCGTTCAGGCAGCGTACCTCAGGGAGATAGAGAAAGAAAGAATGACATCAAGGACAAGCCCATACCTGCTGCTGCATATATCCCCCCGCCAACAGCTCCAAGGCAAGGTAGAGGAAGCCTATAACAAGATTGTAAAGAACGAGTTCCTAGCAGTTGAAAAACATCCCGGATATGGAAGATGGAAAGGCAAGATACTCGATGTCTGTCAATGCGTATATAACAACATCGACAGGGAGCACGGCGGCATAGGAGGGCTGACTCCGCAGGAAAGGTGGCTGCAGTTGTTAAATACGCCTACAAGGAACAAGAATCGGCTGAAGAAAAGTGTTACCTAGTCTAACTGAAAGTGTCACCCATCTGTGTAATTGGAACATGTAGGCAATGGCGATGCCATGAGGCGAACTTGCGGGGACCTGATCTGATTTCTGTATTGTCATCAAGACGATTGTGCAACTTGAGTGCTTCTTGTCCTAGGCTGAGGTCTCGAAAATTACTAGACGTCTCTTTTCTTACGCTGCGAGGTCGACATCCAGTGATTGCTAGTGTTCTCTGCGCACAGCCTTAAGAGGCGTGTTGCTGTTGTTGCTCCTTCCTATTTGAGATTGGAATGTACTCGCAGCCCATTGGCCCGCAATACTTGCCTATGTATACAGCCTTTGGACGATAAAGTGCGGGCTTCGGTGCTGCTTCAGCAAACTTTTCCTCAATTACATGGGCTGACCATCCAGCTATCCTCGATACTGCGAATATGGGAGTGTTAAGATCCATCGGGATCCCCATGCTGTAGTAGAGCGATGCGCTGTATAGGTCAACGTTTGGATAAATCACCTGCCCCTTGTTCTTTTTCATCCATTCTTGGGTTGCGATTTCTACACGCTTTGTTATTTCATACCACTTGTTGTTCTTTTCTCGAGACATCCTTGCCGAAAGCCTTGCAAGGACGTCTGCACGCGGGTCGGTCGTACGGTAGACAGCGTGACCCATTCCCATTATTCTGCCGCCGGATGCCAGTCGGTTGGATACCCACTTCTCTACATTGGCAGGATCCCCTATTTCGAGCAGCATCTTCATCACTTGAACATTCGCACCACCATGGAGCTCGCCAGAAAGAGCGCCGACTGCACCACTGATACAGGCATACATGTGAGCACGGGTTGATGCGATCTCGCGAGCGGCAAAAGTTGAGGCGTTAAAACTGTGCTCTGCGTGGAGTATAAGACAAATATCCATCACTTTTGCCTCCTCTGGAGAAGGCTCTACACCTCTCATCATGTAGAGAAAGTTCGTGGCGTGAGAGCCTTCCTCTAGCGGATCGACCACATGCCTGCCATTTCTTATTCTATTCCAAGCAGCAACAATGGCAGGTATTTTTGCGATAAGCGTAATTGCCCGCCTAATGTGCGCCTCCTTGGAGTTGTCCTCTATGTTGAGGTCATAATCTGCAAGCTCTGAAATGCTTGATTGGAGAACATCCATTGGCTGTGCTCGTTTCGGACGGAGTTTCAGACTTTTTATGAGTGGCTCGGGTATCCCGCGGGCCTCCGCAAGCCTACGCTTAAAGTCTGCAAGCTGCTCTGCGGTAGGGAGCTCTCCGAAAAGCAACAGGTACGTAGTCTCCTCATATGTAGAATGCTTTACGAGGTCGAGGATATCGTATCCTCTATAGATTAGCTTGCCGTTCTCTCCATCGATAGAACATATCTTTGTATCGGCAACTTCGATATTGCGAAGACCGATGTTCCGTGCGTCCATTTAGTGCTAACCGGGAATATTGCCTTGAATTTCTATATTAAAGTAATGTAGTAACCTTGTTGGGCACAGCATAACAATTCGAACATTTATTAGAAGACATGGGGATGCCTTGTATCGTTGAAGCCCAAAAGCATGACCTATCGTGACGCGGGAGTTGACGTGGGCAAGGTACGCGCAGCGCAAGAGTCGATAGTGGAGATAATATCTGCCACACACAAGCTTCCGCTGGGAGGAAAAGTGGTTTCTGGATTTGGTCATTATGCGGGGCTAATAAAGATGGGTTCCGAACTGATTGCCCTTCACGCCGACGGCGTCGGCACCAAAGTGCTTGTTGCCCAACTCATGAGCAAATTCGACACTGTCGGCATCGACTGCGTCGCGATGAATGTGAACGATATCATTTGCGTTGGTGCTCAGCCCGTCGCCTTTATTGACTATATCGCTCTACGTCAGCCAAACGAGTTGCTTTTGCAGGAGATAGCGAGGGGGCTGGCGGAGGGCGCAAGGCAGTCACAGATGGCAATCGTAGGAGGTGAAACTGCGATTATGCCCGATATAATTGCAGGCGATGAAAATGCATTTGACCTTGCAGGGATGGTGATGGGCGTCGTAAAGAGCAAGCCTGTGCTTGGGACCGCGATAAAACCTGGAGATGTTATCCTTGGAATCGAAAGCAGCGGCCTTCACTCTAACGGCTATACGCTTGCACGCAAGGTCCTTTTGTCAAAATATTCTGTTAACGACAACGCAGAACATCTTGTGCAGACAGTGGGAGAGGAGCTATTGGTCCCCACCAGGATTTACGTCAAGCCCGTGGTGGAGATTTTGAAGAAAAAGATCGCAGTTCATGGTCTTGCAAACATTACAGGAGGCTCGTTTACCAAACTACCGCGCCTCAATGCCAAGGTGAGGTATTATCTTGACGCTCTACCGTCACCCACGGGTATATTCAAGCAGATTCAAGTCGATGGAGACATAAGCACCAAGGAAATGTACCGTACGTTCAACATGGGCGTAGGATTTTGTGTCATTGCACCGAGAACAAGTGCAGACCACATTATCCGCGTTTTTTCAAAATACAAGATGGGTTGCAGAGTGGTTGGAAGGATAGAGAAAGGCAAAGGAGAGGTTGTAGCTACGCTAGATGGCAAGAAAGAAATGTTGTAAACAAAAATTAATATGCGTTCTTGGCTAATTGTCCAGAATTGCTTTCAGTCACTGACGGCGACATTCGTTACCAGCAAGCGTGCAGATCAATAGCGGAACAGATTGAGGCCAACAATATTCTGTCGGTGAGACAGGCGCTCAAGATTGTGAGAGAGGTTGCATCAAGATATCATCTGGACACGATGCCAAAGAATCAGCACATCATTCGGTACCTTCATGAGAGGCGTTACAGGCGACTGTTGATGGTCAAGCCGGCCAAGACCGCGTCCGGCGTGGCCGTAATTGCGGTAATGCCCAAGCCGTACGAATGCCCGCACGGCAGGTGCATCTACTGCCCAGGCGGCACCGAGTTCAACACACCGCTCAGTTATACTGGTGCCGAGCCTGCCACTAGAGCAGCTCAAAAGTTCAGCTTCGATCCGTTCCTGCAGGCGCGGGCTAAGATCGAGCAGCTGCAGGCAAGGGGTCACGACACTGGCAAGGTCGAGATCGTCATTGTCGGCGGCACCTTTCCATTCATGCCAGCAGATTATCAGAGAGAATTTGCAAAATCCTGCTATGACGCTCTGAATGGAAAAAGATCAGCAAGTCTTGAACAGGCCATTACCATCAATGAAACCACCGAAAACCGGTGCGTTGGATTCACCGTAGAAACAAAGCCGGACTATTGCAAGGAGGAACACATCGACCTTATGCTCGAGCTCGGTGTCACCAGAGTTGAAATTGGGGTCCAGTCATTAAGCAATAGCGTTTACAAGCTGGTGAACAGGGGGCATACGCTTGACGATGTCATTGATGCATTCAGAATTGCCCGCGAAGCAGGCTACAAGATAGCCGCGCACATGATGCCTGGCCTGCCTGGAAGTTCACCTGAAAAAGATATCGAGGATTTCAGGCGCCTGTTTGAGGATGATGCGTTCAAACCAGATATGCTAAAGATCTACCCAACTCTTGTACTGGAACATACTGGTCTGTTCAAGATGCACCAGACTGGCAAGTATCACACCTATTCCGAAAGTGATCTGGCCAATATTATAGTCGAAATTAAGAAGATGGTTCCAGAATGGGTACGGATTATGCGCGTCCAACGCGAGATCGAGTCAAAGGATATCGTTGCAGGTCCTAGGAGCGGTAACCTCAGACAGCTCGTACTGCAAGAGTTAAAACGGCAGGGATACACGTGCAAGTGCATCAGGTGCAGGGAAACGGGATTGCAGAGGAAGTATCCTCGAGCGGATGAGGTTTCACTAAAGAGAACCGATTATTCTGCCTCGGGAGGTAAAGAGGTCTTTTTATCATACGTAAGCCCAGATAATGATGATACTATACTTGGGTTCTTGCGACTGCGCAAAGTTTCAAAGCCGCACAGGAAGGAGCTTGAAGGGAGTGCTATCGTGCGCGAGCTTCATGTTTATGGCCAAGCTGTAAGTGTCGGGACAAAGGACGTAGGCAGTAGCTACCAGCACAGGGGGTATGGTACGAAACTATTGCTCGAAGCCGAGCGCATCGCAAAGGATGAAATGGGAGTGGACAAGATTGCTGTCATTAGTGCAGTCGGGACAAGGCAATATTACAAGAGGCTTGGCTATGTTCAGGACGGCCCGTACGTTTCAAAGGTGTTGTAGTAAATGGTCGAGGAAATCATCGGCAAGGGTACATGGATTGACAAGATCGCGGACACCATAATAAAGAGAGAGAAAAAGCTGGGCCGTAGTCTCGACTTGATAAGAGTTGAGAGCGGTCTTGGAGCGTCTGGGATACCTCATATTGGAAGCATGGGTGATGCAGTGAGAGCTTATGGAATCGCCCTTGCCCTCCAGAATTTCGGCTTCAAGTCGGAGCTCATAGCATACTCTGATGACATGGACGGCCTACGAAAGATTCCTCAAGGCCTGCCGGAATGGTTGCAGCAACACATTGCCCGTCCAGTGTCAAGCATTTCAGACCCATTCGGTAGCTGTCACACGTCATATGGTGCTCATATGAGCAGCATGCTCTTAGACGGGCTTGACAGGGCAGGAATAAAATACAGGTTTCAGAGTGGAAGGGAAGCCTACAGGCAAGGGCTACTCGTCAAGCAGATTGATACCATCTTGAGGAATAGTATCAAGCTAGGTCAAAAGATAGCGGAGTTCGTTGGTCAGGAGAAGTACATCGAAGTTCTGCCTTATTTTCCAGTATGCCACAATTGTGGCCGGCTCTATACGGCTATTGCACAGAAATACCTGCCAGATGAAAAGAAAGTGGTGTATGTATGCTCTGGCAGCAGAATAGGCAATGCAGATGTAAAAGGATGTGGACACAAAGGTGAGGCCGACATAACAAAAGGCGAGGGGAAGCTCGCTTGGAAAGTGGAATTCGCTGCTAGGTGGCAGGTGTTGGATATACGCTTTGAAGCATACGGTAAAGACATCATGGACTCGGTTAGGGTGAATGACTGGGTATCGGATGAGATCCTTGGCTTTGCACACCCTCTGCATGTAAAATATGAAATGTTTCTCGACAAGTCCGGCAAAAAGATTAGTAAATCTGCCGGCAACGTGCTCACTCCGCAGATGTGGATGCGTTATGGTACATCAGAATCTATGCTGCTTTTGCTTTTCAAGCGCATAACTGGGACTCGGCATGTGGGTCTGGACGACGTGCCAGCGCTCATGGATGAATACGACTATTACGAAGATGTATACTTTGGTAAGATAAAAGAGGCTAACCAAGCGAAGCTCGTAAAGATAAGGGGTATCTATGAATATATCAACAAGCTGAACCCTCCAAAGAAGCCAAGTCCGCATGTGCTCTATAGGTTCATAGCACAGCAGGCATCGATATTCCCGCCTAGTGACGACAGGCACGAAAAGGTGTTTAACAGACTTGTCAAGTACGGCATGGTCAAGGAAAAGACTGAGGGCTTGATGCACAAGATCCGACTTGCATGCAACTGGGCAGATGACAACAGGCAAGATGAAAAATTTGAAGTGGATCTATCTGACTCGCATAGAAAAGCGATAAAGGAGCTCATCGAAGCAATCGCACCATTCACAGGGATGCCTGATGCCGGTGACAACGCCAAGAATCTGCAATCTAGGGTGTTTGACGTGGCAAGAAACAATGGCCTTGAGCCGAGAGAGTTCTTTACCGTGCTTTACCGGATGTTTCTCAACGCAGACAGAGGTCCTAGGATAGGCAACTATTTTCTGGATCTGGGTATCGACAGGGCTACAGCGATCCTCAAAAGGTACCTGTGATTCGGCTCAGAAGAAACCGTCACCCACACAACAAAAGAAGAGATTCGTCACTCTGTGTATGTTGTAGGCGATGCATCGGAATACCCGCTCTCTGTCTCTGTTTTCCTGACCAACACCGACGTCAGGTACCGCCAAACAGCCTCTTTATCACCGAGGATATCGTCTCGTCCTTGTTCCT
>DATLXY010000378.1:0-5293 GCA_035575335.1 Nitrososphaera sp.
CAGATCTGTGGCTTTACTGGACTGCACCCTTTTCAGGATCTATTGCGATGGCACTGATTTACCGGGAAAAATTCAGCACTAGGTCTCTTCCTGCCTCTCCCTCTTTTCGTTCCTCGAGTCCTCCTCGGTGGGCTCGGAAAGCTTTAGCCGGCTTCCCACCTTTATCACAAACGGGCATATTAGGGTCGTCACGATTGTGACCACACCGAGTATCGGCAGTATCGAACTGCTGATTGCACCGACATCCTGTCCCCCCTTTGCTACCACAAGCGACAGCTCGCCCCTTGCAGGAGCCATCCCAAGGCCGGTTCGCAGAGCAGTGGTATTGTCATAGTTTGCCCTGACCAAGACGCCCGTCACTAGGAGGAATTTGGACGAGAATGAAGTGAGTATCAGGATCATCGTCGGCACAATATAGCTAGGGAGCAGCGCCACGTTCATGAGCGCCCCTATGGAAATGAAGAACAGAGCAGCGAACATGTCTCTGAGCGGTATCGTGATTATCCTCGACACTGCCGCGGCCCTGCTCTCGGCTACGAGCACCCCTGCCAGGAACGCGCCGGTGGCCACAGAAAGGCCTAACCCCTTTGCTATGAACGACAGCCCAAATGCCATGCTAAGTATCACTATGAGTAGAAGGGCGTAGTCGTTTGTCCTGCCGGCCCTGTCGATTATCTTTGGTATGTACTTTGATCCGACGATAAGGATGCTGGCGACAAACGCGGAGACGGTTCCAATCGAGATCATGATCGGTATAATAGCAAATTCGCCGCTGTTCAGGTCAACGCCAGAGGCGGCTATCGATTGAAGGGTAGCGAGAATGCTGATAGCAAGTATATCTTCCACTATCGAAATACCCAGTATGAGCGTCGACGATTTGTCGCGTATGAGGCCGACATCCTCGAGGATCTTGACTGTTATTACGGTGCTCGTGATCGAAAGAGCAAGCCCGAGGAACAGCGAGTCGTAAACATGGAATCCGAGGTTCTGTGCGATAAAGAAAACTATCAAGAGAGTCCCTATCGACTCTACGAGGGCCACTATCATGGATATCCTGCCGAGCGAGCGCAACTTGGCTATCGGGAACTCGGTACCGATTACAAATAGGAGCATGATTATGCCCAGCTCGGCGAAGAGGTGGAGCGTTTCCTGGCTTTGTATCAGGCTGAAGGGCAGGGTGTAAGGCCCAATTATCATGCCGGCGATGATGTAGCCTATCACCATAGGCTGCCTCAGCTTGTAGGTGATGGCAAGCATAATGGCAGCAACTACCATTATGACAGCGATGTCTTGCACGACAAAGTCTATCGGGCCTTCCACGGGCCTGAAGATCTCCGGGAGGATCGATTCTCCGCCGGCCTGTCTTAATGCTGTGGAATAGCTCACCTACCCAAGTTATGTGGATCATGCATAAAAAGAGGAGCTTGTCAGGCTCGAGAATTGCAACAAAACTAATTATATCATATCAGGCGATTCAACCCTGTTGCATTTTGATATCTCTGGGCGTCGCCTCCTGTACCTCGCGCTTGGCGTCGCAGCATTTGTGATCGCTTATTCCGCGGGCGCAGCCGCCCCTATGACCGATGAGGAATCGCAAGCCATCAGGGAACAATTCTCAAGGCAGATACAGGGCATAGACGAGTTTGGCATATTCCTTAACAACGTAAGGATAGCCTTGATTATGTTCATCCCCGGGGTCGGGGTTGGCTTTGGAGGGTTCTCCGGCTTTGCCACTGGATCCGTATTTGCAGCGCTAGCAGATTTCGAGCCCGTCCTAGAAGAGATTTCCCCGCTCGCCATTCTGATCACGCCGTTTGGCATCATGGAAGTGTTTGTGTACGGGCTTGCAATGTCAAGGAGCGGCATGCTGATCTACTATCTTGTGAAAAGGAGACCCTGGCGCCAGTACACTATCCCCACGCTCATCGAGATCGGGATTGCTGCTGCAGTGCTCTTTGCGGCGGCGGTGATAGAATGGCAGCTGATAGAGCAGCTGGGAGGGCTTGACAGTATCAACATCCTGGCAGAGCCGGTGTAGCAGGTGAGGAGAGATGGATAGAGATAGATATTGTTGCTATCATCATCACTCTTCTTCAGGACCGGAAGCAGCAGCCGTTGAACCTCTCAGACCATACTTTTCGATGAACTCCTTGGCTTTGGCTGCCACTTCATCCCATTTCCACCTTCCGACCCCCATCCTGCAGAGGTCTACCTTCCATTGGTCGTTTCTTTTTATCCACCGGTAAAGCCGCAGATCCTTGCCAAACTGACTCTGGACAACCACGAGCGCCACTATCAGGTTGCTGCTGCGGTAAATGTCATAGCCGTCTAGAACGGTGTACGTCTGAGAGATAGGATAATGCTTTGCTTCGTTCATGATTTAGGTTCCCAACTAGGCATTAAATATGTTTAACAGGCAGGGTGGCAGCGCTAGAGGCTCTAGGCGCGCTCATCCACTACAGCATCAGACTTCAGTCAAAACTCAGGTTAGCTTCTTTTGAGGACTACCTCCCCCACCTGCCCCGGCATTTACTGGCCGGACACCAGAGAATACCAGGATATAGGTTCTTCAGAAGAGTGTAACTTGGAAGCCCGCGGAATTGAGAAAGTTCTTGCCTGATGTGAATTGCACGGGTTTTCTCCCAAGCTTGTGGTGTTGCGCCCTTGAATTTGGCGCCGGCATATTGGTAGTTGTGATTTCTTTTTTTGCAAGACCTGCAACAAAAAGGGGAAAGTGTTACTGGCTCTCGCCACATGCAGGGCACACCTTTTGGGACTTGAGCATCTTTGCGCCACATTCGACGCAATACCTGAAGACGACCTTGCCAGAGTCCTGCATGCCAACAGATTTTTCTTCCATTGGCATGAAAAAAATCAAGCTTAATAGATATTTAAACTTCCGGCTAGGGTTCCAGATATGTTTGCCTCTTCGCCTGGTCTATGACCATAACTGATAGGTCCGAGAACTCTTTTCCCTCAAGGTCTGCCACCACTCCCCTGAAGGTGGTTTCTTTTTCGGTGGTAAGGTGTTCAAAAACCCACACCTTTAGCGTGGTCGTATCGACCCTGTTCTGGCGCAGGAATTTTGCGATCTCGGACTGCATGAAATGTTTCGACGGATCGCGCGGCCATGGCCTTGGCAGCAGGATGACGCTCTTACCCTGCTTTACCGCCTGCAGCAGGTCTGCCTTCTTCTGCTCTATGTCTCCTGTCACATGGAATGTGACCACCAGTGCCTTGTCGGTCGGAACGTGCGACCGTGCGGCTGCGACCTGAATAGAGCTTATGCCGGGGATGATCTCCACGTTATCTTCGCCAAAGATCTCCAGCAGCCTGTCGACAACCTCCGACTCGGAAAAGTTAGCGTCGCCGGTGAAAGGCACGGCGCAGTACTCGCCGTCCTTCATTTTCCTATAAACGTCCTGATAGACGTCTTCCTGGGTCTTCATTGTGACTTCGGACACGTGCTGCCTGCTCCTGTCTATTATGCCTTCAATGGTGGACAGAGTGTACCTGTAGCCGACTATGTAGCGCGATTTTTTGATCGCTTGTCTGGCGATGTCAGTCAGATATTCCGGCGAGCCCGGTCCCACGCCAATCACGAACAGCTTTTTGGGCAATACTATACTACGCACGCAGGTACAAAATCACCTAATATTACTACTTCGCGACGACCAAGGTATTGGTGCTGCGAATGCCCTTTATCTTACGAAGTTCCCACGATACGATCTCGGCGATGTCCTTATCGTTTTCCTGCTCGATGACCACCATGATGTCATACTCGCCGTATAGGTTGTAGACAGCCTTGACGCCCTCAAGAGACTTTAACTCTTCGTGTACAAGATTTTCCAATCCGCTGTCGGTGGTTATCAGAACAAACGCCTTTGTCTTGCTCATTAATCGCTCTTTTTCTTAAATCTCTGCTCGATTCGAATGCAATATAAATTTTATCAAATTACGTAGAGGTTTTTACTAGATTTATAATTGGGCTCCAGTCGACCTTCAGATAGCCCATCGGGTCCTTGGCAGGGTACTTGACCCAGCCCTTCGCTATGGAGAACTTGTGGGTCTTGGTCTTGTCTCCAAGGTTCTGGATTACCTTCAGTACCGTCCCCCAGCTCTTCTCCTCCGATGAAATGTCCAGGATCTGGCCGAATGGAATCTCCAGATTATCTGCGCTCTTGTCAAGATCCCGCTCGAGGTGCTCAAGCTTGTATCCTTCTGCAGGCCGAAAGATGTTCTCCCCAGCTTGGAATCGCCTTGCCTGCCTCAGTGAATGAGTATCGTGCATCTTTACAGTCATATCGGTCTTGGTGATGACGGCGATTCGCTTGTCAGTTACAACTAACATACACTCCTTTCCGTGTCCTAGAAAGCCTTCGCCTTCCTTCCAGACCCAGAAGAGATGGGCCTTGATCTCCTCGTCCCAGTCGACCAATAACTAACTGGAACGCTTGGATATTATTAAGAATTTATTGATAATGAAGCGATGATTACCAGAAATTAAAAAAGAAAAAAGTGTTCTAGGAAGGGACTTAACCTTCTTCCCAGCCCTTCACGAACAAGCCGTGCTTCTTCAGTGGGATCGGCTGCCCTGGGGTGTAGTCCATCGGCCTCATCCAGAAGATTGCCTTTGTCGGGCAAACGCCGATGCATGCTCCGTCAGAGATGCATCTTTCCGGATAAAAGACGAACGCCTTGCCCCTCTTCCATCCTTCTACTGGCTTTACTCTGAGTACATCTGGACCGAGAGCGGTACAAATCTCTACACAGAGTGCACAGCCGATGCAGTGTTGTTCGCTAACATCAGGAAGTATTGCGACTGGCATCTAATTCACTTACCCAACGATCCATGCTGAAACTATTTAAACCCTATGCCAATTTTATAACAGCGATATAATAAGACTGAAGAGCAGGCCGATCGGCCTGCACATAGGGATACTAGCGGCGGTGGACCGCTAATTGGTCGTGGCTTTCTGTACAACGCCAAAAGCGCCTGTGCCCTTCAGCCAGTCTATCTTGGGCAGATTAGACGGAGAAAAGTCGACAGTTGCACGATATTAACCCTTCTCAACTATTGTATGTATTCTTCTGGTTCCGGCCAGAACCGTCTATATAGCTACCAAGCTTACTGTCGCACATGCAGACGCTCCACGTCGCGTTCGACGACACCGACTCGCGCGCCGGCAGGTGCACCACGCACCTTGCGTTCAAGGTGGCCAAGCACCTGAAAAAGGAGGGGGCAGAGCTTGTTGATTACCCGCTCTTGATCAGGCTCAACCCCAACATCCCT
>DATLXY010000379.1:0-3675 GCA_035575335.1 Nitrososphaera sp.
GAGCCAGTGACGCTCCCCGGCGGGGAACGAGGACCGCGCCTTCTGCTATACCTTGAAGAGAAAAATGACAGGAAGGATTCAGAACTCTTGCCCGACGTCGATGATTCTTTCAAACCCTCCGGAGCGGTGACCGAATTGTACGGAGGGCTTCCATCTGTGCCCACCGACCAGATGTTGACTCAGCTAACCCCTCTTGACAGGAAGACACTAGAACCGGAGCAAAAGTTCTGCATAAACTGTGGCAGCAGGCTCAGGGCAAATGCAAAGTTCTGTACAAAGTGCGGAAGCCCCCAAGCACATAGCTAGCGCTTTTTTCCTTCTTCTCCTTCTTCGTTCCCCTCGTTCTCCTTCATCCTCAGGTAGCATTCGTTGCACACCGTCTTTGAGAAGAGAAAGTTGAGAGAGTAGAATCTGACGCTGCCGCAGGACTCGCACGTCCGCATATGATGATACGTCTTTGCTTCGAAGCCCAAGCATAAATAGTGTATAACGCGCTTATCGTACCGGTGAAGCTCGTCATCACTGGCAACCCGGGAGTCGGCAAGCACACATGCGCCAAGCTAATCGCGGAGAAAACCGGCGCTGAAATAATCGACATAAACAGGGTTGCGCTCGATAACAACACCATTGCAGAAAAGACAGAACTAGGGATCGAAGTAGATGTGAAAAAGCTAAGGATGCTGCTTGCCAAGATGTTGAAAGCAAAAAGAGATCAAATTATTGTGGGGCACCTTGCGCCGTATGTGCTAAAACCTGCCGGAATTAGTATGGTTGCCGTTTTGAGGAGGTCGCCGTACGAGCTTGAAAAGACACTTGAGCAGCGAGGATACGACCATTTCAAAGTCAAAGAGAACGTTGCTAGCGAGACACTCGGGGTGTCGCTCTACGATTCGATAAAGACCTTTGGCAAGCGTAAGGTCGCCGAGTTTGATACCACGGACAAGATGCCGGAACAGACCGCAAAGGAAATACTGCACGCGATGCGCAAAAAGCCAAAGACGGTAGGCAGCATCGACTGGCTTTCGATGGTCTCTCAAAAGGGCGACATGAAAAGATTCTTCGAATACTAGGTCTGAAAAGGTAGCTGCAGATAGAGCAAGTGCTGGTTTAAGTCAGCTCGTAGCAGTGACCCCGAGCACGGGCGAGGCCCGCGGTAACTTGCCAGCGCACCAACAGCGAACAACTCTGCGCAGGTCAGATTGTCGTGCTGCATAGCTGCATTTGGGATAGAGCCGGATCTGCGTTCACCGCTCTGATTTAAAAATTCGTATATATACTGCTAAAAAGATAAGAGTCACTCAATGGCTGCAGTTGTTACTCGGAAATTTGGAGAGGAGACACTCCAGTTCCTTGGAAAAAAAGTCTCCGTAGAAACTTCGGATAATAGAATTTACAATGCGACTCTTGCAGGAATTGACGACAAGCTTGATATTGTGCTTGACAACGTTGAAGGTCAAGGCATAACCAAGATGATAATCAACGGCGCGTTCGTAAAGGAGATAAAGTTGATGGAAAAGCCGTTCGACTTTAAGGCGCTCGCGGAAAGGCTGTCAAGGGTCTTCCCCGGCTTGGTAAAGGTCCGCGAGGATGTCGGCGCAATAATAGTGATGGACAAGATCAAGGTGACCCAGTCCGGCGTGGAGGAAGGCTCGGGGCTTGCGGCGGACAGGGTAAGAGCCATCTTTGAAGAGTTCATGAGGGAAACAAAGAGGTAGGACTGTGTTCGAGGTCCGGTACTCGGATCTGGCTGCCCGCATAGGCAGGCTTGAGACGCCTCACGGAGTCGTCGAGACTCCTGCTTTTGTCCCTGTGGTGCATCCAGTAAGGCAGACTGTCAGCACCCAGTTCTTGAAAAAGATGGGGTTTCAGATCGTCATCACCAACGCCTACATCACGCTCAGGCACTACGGCGACGAGGCGAGAAAGCGCGGAATACATGACATCATCGGCTACGATGGCGTGGTCATGACCGATTCTGGCGGCTACCAGGTGCTCGAATACGGTTCTGTAGAGGTGGATCCGGCTACGATGGCGCAGTTTGAAAAAGACATCAGAAGTGACATACCTATCCCGCTTGACAAGCCCACGGGCTACGGCCTTGACTATGAAAGGGCCAAACAGTACGTCGCGATTACGCTCAGGAACTCGAAAGAGACCCTTGACATCGTGGGAGACACGAATGCGATATGGGTTGGGCCGGTGCAGGGTGCCGAGCACACTGACCTAGTCGAGTACTCTGCGAGGGAGCTGGACAGGATGGGTTTCAAGCTGGTGGCACTTGGGAGCCCCGTCGAGCTGATGGAGACGTACGAATTTGCAACACTTGCGCGGATGATAGTCGCTACCAAGAAAGTGATCCCGGCGAAGCCCGTCCACCTGTTTGGAGCCGGCCACCCGCTCACCATCCCACTTGCAGTTGCTCTTGGCTGCGATATGTTTGACTCGGCCTCCTACATGCTGTACGCAAAGGACGACAGGTACATGACTCCAAACGGCACAGTCAGGCTCGACGAACTCGCGTACCTCCTCTGCCAGTGTCCAGTGTGCTCTTCATGCAGCCTGAGGGAACTGCTCGGGATGGAGAGAGATGCCCGCATCGTCGAAGTGGCAAAGCACAACCTGTACGTGCTCAAGGCCGAGGTCGACATGGTCAAGCAGGCCATAATGGACGGGAGACTATGGGAATACGTGATGCAAAAGGCCAGAGCCCACCCGAGATTGATGGAGGCAGTACAGCTCTTCAAGGACATCGAAATGCTCGAGGCCAGCACCCCGCTCTTCAAACAAAAGGCCATCTTTTTCTACGATCCGATAGACCAGTACCGGCCCGAGGCCCGGAGGTTCCGCAGAACGGTGTCTGCTTTCAGGTCGAGCAAGAGGAAGCTGATCCTCTGTCCGGAAGGCGAGCTCCACCCGTTTTACGTCACCAAGAGCTACAGGGAGATAGTGAAAAGATTTCCAGACGCGCAGGTGTGTAGCTACAACCCGTTCCTCGGGGTCATCCCGGTCGAAATATCAGACGTGTTTCCCGCGTCGCACAACCTTGCACCGAGGTCCGGGCAGAGGGCCTATGACTATCCAACCTTTACAGAATCGCTGATAGAGTTTGCGCGCAGGTTTGAAGAGGTGATCATAGTGGCCGATGATTTCATGAAGCAGGCGGCAGAAAGGGCCACAGGGCTAAATGCCCGTATTGTCAATGACACGTCGGAGATTTGACTCAGGACGCGATCAGGTTGCAGAAAGAAATCGCGAAGAAGGTAGTCACGCGCGATGACTTTGATAGTATCCACCGTGTCTGCGGCGTCGATGTTGCATACGAAGGCGACATCGCGTACTGTTCTGCAGTTGTGATGGAAGAAAAAGAAGATGGCAAACAGGGAGCCGGCGGAGCCCCGGTGGTGATAAACTCGGCCGACCTGCAAACAAAAGTGAAATTTCCCTACGTTCCGGGACTGTTGATGCTGAGAGAAGCAGAGCCAATAATTCACACGCTTGCAATGCTCAGAGAAAGTTATGATCTCTTGCTGGTTGATGGACAGGGGCGGCTGCACCCGAGGAAATGCGGCATCGCCTGCTATCTTGGCGTCACGCTTGACAAGCCTACGATCGGGATCGGAAAGAGCCGGTTGTGTGGAACTATACGACCAGACTGCTTTGTAGAGATGGGGGGTG